>DASYML010000095.1:0-5848 GCA_036009045.1 Pyrinomonadaceae bacterium | reverse complement strand
TCCGATTCTTCAATAATTGAGATTGCTTCGGCCAGCAAAAACGGCCACCGCTTCAGGTGGCCGTTACAGTTTATATCTTGGTGCCCGCTGATGGATTCGAACCAACGACCCCTCGCGTGTGAAGCGAGTGCTCTACCACTGAGCCAAGCGGGCTTCCTCTTTTTTGAGTGTGGACATCAATGTGGAAACAATAAAATACGGCTACCAATTGATAGCCGCATCTTATTGATTTAATTAGTGCCCGCTAATGGATTCGAACCATTGACCCCTCGCGTGTGAAGCGAGTGCTCTACCACTGAGCCAAGCGGGCCTCGCTGTTTCGCGAAGAGACGAAATGCTAACAAAGCGAATCGCGCAGCGTCAAGCAGGCGATGGCTCAAGCCTTCTCTGGAACGCGCGTTTAACTGCCGGTGATCGCGGGGTCTGTGGCGGTCGCGGGCTGTTCCGCATTTTCCCTGGGGGTGCTAACGCTGGGGTCTATGAAAAAGTGGCGTTTGCCGGTCGCGGCGACGACGCCATCGGAGACTTGCGGGTCTGCGTTGACGGTGTAGGCTGCGGGCTGCGCGCTGGATTTCGGCATCACCTTCATCGTGAAGACGTAGCCGTTCATGACCGGCTTCTCTCCGGCGAAGCGGTCGTCCAGCGAGCCTTCCTTAATCAGTTGATCGAAAGAGCCGTACTCGCCCCTGTGGCCCAGAGAATAATCTGCCTGGGCATCGCGTATGGTTTGGAGCGTCTTGATGGCGGCGGTCTCGTTGCCTCTGCGGACCACCGTCTTCCAGGCCGGAACGCCGACGCCTATGAGAATGCCTATGATCGCGATCACGATCATCAACTCGATGAGCGAAAAGCCTCTTTGATGTGCTTGCTGTCTGCGTGTCTGTTTCATAAATGGTCCTCTCAAAAATTAATCGTCCTGCCAAATTGATTTACACGACATAAATCGTTTCAAGTTCCGTAAATTCTCGAAGGCCACGACGCGCGCCGCGTCGCTCGCTCTTTCCGTACCACTGAATTTTACTACAACGATGCCCGTGCGTCACTTGAGGCGAGGTGATAATGTGAGAGAGACAGTTTAACATCAGGAGCAGCGACAGAGGCAGAGAGGCACAGAGATGAAGATGAAAAATTTTGCCCGGCTCTGATAACTTTGTTTTTGCCGTCTGCGGTGCCTCTGTGCCGCTGCGGCTGGTTTTGATGTAGAATGAATCGGGGAACATGCCTGCCATCGAAGAAGCGATTATGAGACGATTACAAACGGCCAACAGGGAATCCGTCAGTCAAACGAGCGCGGCGGTCGAGAAAATAGAGAAGTTGCAAGCCGCCATTGAGAGCGTCATCAAGGGCAAGCCGGAGGCCGTGCGCCTGGCCCTCGTGACTCTCATCGCAGGCGGTCATCTGCTCGTGGAGGACGTGCCGGGGGTGGGCAAGACCACACTGGCCCACGCGCTCGCACGCGCCATTGACTGTCCCTTTCAACGCATACAATTCACCTCCGACCTCTTGCCTTCGGATGTCATAGGGCTTTCGATTTACAACCAGCACACGGGCATCTTCGAGTGGAAGCCCGGACCAGTCTTCGCCAGCGTCGTCCTCGCAGACGAGATTAACCGCACGACCCCCAAGACGCAGTCCGCCCTGCTCGAAGCGATGGCCGAAGGACACATCACCGTCGAAGGCGTGACGCATCAACTGCCTGCGCCCTTCATCGTCATCGCCACACAGAACCCGATTGAACACCACGGTACGTACCCGCTGCCAGAATCTCAGATGGACCGTTTCATGCTCAGGCTGCGGATAGGCTATCCGGGCAGCGAAGATGAAAAACAAATCCTGCGTGACCGCGAACGCGCGGAACCACTGGACCAGTTACGCGCGGTCATGTCCGGCGATGATATTCTGGACCTGCAAAGAAACGTCTCGGAAGTCTCCGTGGATGATGCGCTGGTGGACTACCTGATGCGGATTGTGGCGGCGACACGCGATTCGGAGATGCTCGATCTGGGCGTCAGCCCGCGCGGCACGCTCGCACTCTTCCGCGCCGCGCAGGCCCTCGCCCTCACGGAAGACAGAGCTTACTGCGTCCCCGACGACATCAAGCGATTGGTCCTCCCCGTCTTCGCGCATCGTCTCGTCGTCAGTTCGCGTTTCTCCTCCTCCCTCCGCCGCAGCGAAGAAGCCGAAGCGGTCCTCAAAGAGATTATGAAATCGGTCAGCGTACCGCTGTAAAAGCAGAGGCTAGAGGCTGGAGACTAGAGGCTGGTTAAGAACAGGTGTCTGCTACAAGCCTCTGACTTCTAGCCTCCAGTCTCTAGCCTCTAGCCTCTTATGAAAAATTTCCGCCGTTGGCGCAACGCGATTTTGGGGACGACGCTGGTGCTGGCGGGCGCGTTGACGGCGTTGCTGACGGTCTTCGCCCAAAGACGCGATGATATGACGCTGACGAGCGTGGCTTCCATCGCTTCGCTGATTATCGCGGCGTTGTTGCTCATACTCGTGGTCCCGCCGCTGGCGCGCTCGGCGCGTGCGGAAGTGAGGCAGTTGGATGTTCCCCTGGGTATCACGAGAGGCGGGATGATTTATCTTGGGATTCTCGCGGTCGTCGCGTTCGCCGCGTTGAATACTGGCAACAACCTCTTATTCCTGGTCCTCTCATTACTCATCTCGGCGCTCATCGTGTCCTGGGGAGCGGCGCGCATGGGCCTGCGCGATCTGGTCGTCTCCGCGCGTTTCCCTGACCACATCTTCGCGGGCGAGCCAGCGCCAGTCATCGTCACCCTGCGCAACCGCAAACGTTTCCTGCCTTCATTCTCGATACTGGTCGAAGCGCGTGGGCCAATTGATGATGATGAAATGAAAGCTCAGCGCAAGGGGAGCGTGCGTAGACGTTTCGCCAAACGCTCGCTCGCTTATTTTATGTACGTGCCGCATCGCGCGGCGGCAGAGCAGCGCACGGACCATCTCTTTGATCAAAGAGGTCATGTGCTCATCACAGGCTTTGAACTCTCGACGCGCTTTCCCTTCGGCTTCTTTCGTCGCCGTCGCCGCCTGCCCGCGCGCAACGTTGACATTATCGTTTACCCTAAGCTGAAAACTATCGGTGACGAACTTCACCTGCTGCCGATGAACGCTGGACGCCTCGCATCCGTGCGGCGCGGCGCTGGACACGACCTGCTCTCCCTGCGCGATTACCAGCCGCAGGACGACCTGCGCCACATAGACTGGAAATCAACGGCGCGTTCTCGTCGTTTGACGGTGCGCGAATTTACTGCCGAAGACGAACGACGCGTGACCATCGCGCTTGACACGCGGGCCAGAAGCGGCGAGGGCCAGTTGAAAGAGAAAGATTTCGCCGCGCGTTTTGAAGCGGGCGTGACGACCGCCGCCTCGCTCGTCGCGCACTTCATCGCGGAGCGCGCGGAAGTCCGGCTGGTCCTGGGCCTGGATGGAGGCCGCTACGGAGTCGGCCCGGAGCAGCTATACGATTGCCTGCGCCGCCTCGCGCTCGTCACGCCGCAAACCGTCGAAGCGGAAATTTCTACAACCGCTGACGACTGGCAGGAGGTTGACTGGTCTAACGTAGGCATGGACGGTCATTACGGTATCTTCGTGACGACCGCCGCGCCCGGCTCAATCCCTTCACACGTCTGGCGCTCGTCGCATGTGATATATTATTAATCTCTGCCCCGCCTCTCTTGCAGATTTCCATCATTCGGGAGACACAAAAATTCATGGTTGCTATCACCGATGAGCAGGTGCGTCTTAATCGTCGCCTGCATGTCTACTCAAGCAAGAGTCTCTGGCTGATCGCCGCGTGCTTCGTTTTGTCTGGCGCGACGGGTTTGATTTACGAAGTTCTCTGGGCGCGCATGCTGGGCCTCGTGTTCGGCGCGACGACGCTCGCTGTGAGCGCGGTGCTCGCGGCCTTCATGGGCGGGCTGGCCCTGGGGAGCGCGTGCGGCGGACGCCTCGCCGCGCGCTTTGAGAGACCCTTGCGCGTCTATGGCATCATCGAAATCGGCATCGCCATCTACGCGCTCGCCGTGCCCTTTCTGTTTCACCTGATAGACTCGCTCTACCCGTTCATCTGGCAGCAACTTCATCCGGGCTTCTACGCTTTCAGCCTCTGGCGCTTCCTGCTCTCTTTTCTGGTCCTGCTTGCTCCGACGACGTTGATGGGCGCGACGCTGCCCGTGTTGTCGGCAGCGCTGCTGCGCTCGGACGGGCGTCTGGATACTTCCGTCACGCGCCTCTACGCCTGCAATCTTTTCGGCGCGATTATCGGGACGCTCATCGCGGGCTTTCTGCTCATGCCGACCCTCGGCGTGCGCCATACCATCTGGACGGCAGCGGCGATTAATCTGTTGATAGGTCTGACCGCCATCATCGCGGATTTAAAGGACCGCCAAAGTTCTCAGAGCCTGATGGCGGAATCAGGCCACAGCTTTGCCGCGAGTTCGACTGAGTTGACTGAGCCTGGCGAGCGCGCGCGTGAAGATAAAGATGAGAGTAAAGAATCGCCTCGTCTGTCCGGTCCAGATTATTTACCCGCCGAGGAGAGTATTAATGGACCAGTCATGTTCTGGTTGACGTGCGCCTTCGTCTCAGGCTTCGTGACCTTCAGCGCGCAGGTCGCCTGGACGCGCGTGCTGACGATGGTGATAGGCTCCAGCACGTACGCCTTCAGCATCGTGGTCGCGTTATTCCTGCTGGGCCTGTCGGGCGGAGCGGCGGTCGTCGCGCGGCAGAAAACGGACGGCGACGTGCGCCGCAACCTCTTGAAAGTAGAACTGGCGACCGCCTTCGGCCTCTTCATTAGCCTCTGGGTGCAAAACAGAGCGCCGGGCATTCTTATCCAGAACGCGACGGACTATGGCATCAATTCCTGGCTGGGCTGGCTGGGTTTGCAAGCCCTCGTGGCGGCGATGTTGATTTTGCTTCCGGCCTTTCTGATGGGCATGGTGATGCCGCTCGTGCTCGTCTGGGCCAGCCGCGCGGGCGCGCAGAGGTCCGTCAGGCTGGTGGGGCGCGGTTATGCCGTCAACACGCTCGGCGCTATCGCGGGCGCATTCGGGACCGGCTTTCTCTTAATACCAAAAGCTGGCACGCGCTTTACCATTCTCTTCGCAGCCTCCCTGTGCATCATCATGGCCGGGTTCGCTTACAGGCCCGCGAGCGGGAAAGCGGATAAAGATTTGCGCGTCAGTCTGGTCGCCGGAGCCAGCGTCGCCCTCATCATCCTGCTGCTCATCTGCGCGCCGCCTTTGAACTCTTTCGACCTCGCGGCGGGCGCTTACGATAATCTTGTGAGCGCGCTGGCGAGACCGCAATTGAGCGTCGGCAATGAGCAACCCCAAATAACTGGACCAGATACTCATCGCCTCCTGATGTTCAAGGAGGGGCCAACCGCGACCGTCTCCGTGCGAGAGGATTGGGGCGCTCGCTCGCTGGCGATTAACGGGCGCACCAACGCCTCCGACACGGGCGATATGCCGACGCAAGTTATGCTGGGAGAGATGCCCGTCCTCTTCGCGCCGCGCACCGACAACGCTTTGATAGTGGGTTTCGCTTCGGGCGTCAGCGTCGGCAGCCTGCTCGAATCGCCGCTCAAGTCGCTCGAATGCGTAGAGCTTGAACCGGCCACGATTGAAGCCGCTAGCTATTTCAATCACGTCAACCACAGGCCCCTGGAAGACGCGCGCCTGCACCTGATTATTGACGACGCGCGGACATACTTGCGCGTCACGACGGTGCAGTACGACATGATCGTCAGCGAGCCGAGTCACCCCTGGGTCCCCGGCGTCGCCAACCTCTTCACCAAAGAGTTTTTTGAACTGGGCCGCAGTCG
>DASYML010000094.1:0-57178 GCA_036009045.1 Pyrinomonadaceae bacterium | reverse complement strand
TCCCTGCGAGGTGTAGAATTGCGGCGTTCTGTAAAATTGTTTGAGGCGGGAGGGGCGTTGATGGCGAGTCTATCATTCTGGGGCGCGGTCGGGAGCGTCACGGGGTCGAAGTATCTGCTGGAAACGGGAGCGGCGCGGGTGCTCGTTGATTGCGGGATGTTTCAGGGCTTGAAGGAACTGCGCGAGCGCAACTGGCAAGACCCGCCTTTCGACCCGGCAACGCTCGACGCGGTGCTCATCACGCACGCGCACATAGACCACACAGGATACCTGCCGCGTCTCGTCGCGCTCGGCTTTAAAGGTCCAATTTATTGTTCGCGCGGGACCGCAGACCTGCTCAAGATATTGTTGCCGGATGCAGGGCGGCTGCAAGAGGAAGACGCGGATTATCGCAATCGCCACAAGCTGACGAAGCACGAACCGGCGCTCCCTCTCTACACGGAGGACGACGCGCGCGAGGCTTTGACGCTCATCAACGCGGTGGCGAATACGGGCGAGCCTGTCGAAGTTGCAAAGGGAGTCCGCGCGGGATTCACCATCGCCGGGCACATCCTCGGCTCAAGCCTCGTGCTGGTCCAGATACAGGGCGCGGGCGGCAATGAATCAAGCGGC
The DNA here is from genome assembly GCA_036009045.1 of Pyrinomonadaceae bacterium. Classification (GTDB taxonomy): domain Bacteria; phylum Acidobacteriota; class Blastocatellia; order Pyrinomonadales; family Pyrinomonadaceae; genus DASYML01. Next base: position 56,566 of record DASYML010000094.1, on the reverse strand, counting down.
GAGGATGCGAGTGATACTGGTCAAGAAAACGGCGGGAAAGATTTGCGCGTGCTCTTTTCGGGCGACCTGGGCCACTATGACCAGCCCATCATACGCGACCCGGCGACGCCTCCGGCCTGCGATTATCTCCTGGTCGAATCAACCTACGGCGACCGCCTCCACGACACGCAAAAACCTGAAGACGCGCTCGAACGCATCATCAACGACGCGGCGCAGCGTCAGGCCGTCGTCCTCATCCCGGCCTTCGCCGTCGGTCGCACGCAGGAGTTGATCTATTTGATAAGAGAGTTGGAGGACACGAAACGCATTCCCATTCTGCCCGTCGCCGTGGACTCGCCGATGGCCGCCGCCGCGACGCAGGCTTACAGTCATCGCACGGAGGAGCAGGACGAAGCTTACGCGAGCGTCCTCGCCCGGCCCGAACATCCTTTGCGGACGCACTCCATGCTGACCGCCTCTTCGCGCGAAGAGTCCAAGCGCCTCAACCATGAGACGGGCGCGCGTATCATCATCAGCGCGTCGGGGATGATGACGGGCGGTCGCGTCATGCATCACGCGCAGAGAGTGCTGCCGGACCCGAACGCGACCATCGTCTTTGTCGGCTATCAGGCCGCCGGGACTGTGGGGCGCAGGATTGAGGACGGCGAGAAGGAAGTCAAGGTGATGGGCCAGTGGGTCCCCGTGCGTTGTCGCATCGAACGCATCGGCGGCTTTTCCGCTCACGCGGACTGGAAAGAGGTCCTGCGCTGGCTCGCGGGGCTGCCCTCAGCGCCGCGCAGAGTCTTCGTCACACACGGCGAACCCGAACCCGCCAACGCCATGCGCGAACATATCCAGGAACGCTTCGGCTGGACGGTCGAAGTTCCGCAGTACGGTGAGAAATTCGATCTTCAATAAGAAAAGGCGCGCTTGGAAGAGTTGCGCCCCTGCGTGCTATACTGCGCGGTCATTCAAAACAAAGTGATGAGTCATGAGTCATGAGTGATGAGAGACAAGCAGTCTCTTATACTCATCACTCATCATTCATCACTCATCACTTTTCTTAAGGAGCACGGTTTTGAGCGTTCTCGTTGATAAGAATACGCGGCTGGTGGTGCAGGGCATCACGGGCAAAGAGGGTACTTTTCATACGAAGCAGATGGCGGAGTATGGGACCAACGTGGTGGGGGGCGTGACGCCGGGTAAGGGCGGGACGACGCATGAGGGCTTCGCGGTCTTCAACACGGTGGCGGATGCTGTGAGGGAGACGGGCGCGAATGTCTCGATTATCTACGTGCCTCCGCCGTTCGCGGCGGACGCGATTATGGAGGCGGCGGATGCCGGAATTCCTCTCGTCGTGTGCATCACGGAGGGCATCCCCGCGCTCGATATGGTCAAGGTCAAGGAGTATCTCTCGGACAAGGCGACGCGTTTAATTGGTCCAAATTGTCCGGGCATCATCTCTCCCGGCAAGTGCAAGATAGGCATCATGCCGGGCCACATTCACAGGGAGGGCCGCATCGGCGTCGTCTCGCGTTCGGGGACGCTGACCTACGAGGCCGTGGGCCAACTGACCGCGCTCGGCCTGGGCCAGTCAACCGCCATCGGCATCGGCGGCGACCCTATCGTGGGCACGACGCACACGGATGCCCTCGCGCTCTTTCAGGCGGACGACGAGACGGATGGCATCGTCATGATTGGCGAGATCGGCGGGACCGCAGAAGAGGACGCGGCCAGCTACGCCAGGGCCAACGTCACGAAACCCATCGTCGCCTTTATCGCCGGACAGACAGCACCTCCCGGTCGTCGCATGGGCCACGCCGGAGCCATCATCGCAGGCGGCAAAGGGACTGCTGCGGAAAAGATGTCCGCGCTCGAAGAGGCCGGCATCAAAGTTGTGAAGTCTCCGGCGGACATCGGCGCGGCGATGCGAGACGCGCTTGGTAAAACAGAGGCTAGAGGCTAGTTAAAACATCTTTGCTTTAACTAGCCTCTAGCCTCTTCAAAGAAGAGGAGAACAATGGCGGAGCAAACAGGCAATCTGACATTCGGGATTATCAAGCCGGACGCGGTGCGCGGCGGGCAGATGGGTAATGTGATTCAGCGTATCACGGACGACGGTTTCAAGATTCGCGCGATGAAGTTGATGCACATGTCACAGCGGGAGGCGGAAGGCTTTTACGCAGTGCATAGAGAGCGCCCTTTCTTTGGCGAGTTGACGGAGTTTATGTCCGGCGGGCCGTGCGTCGTGATGGCTTTGGAGAAGGCGGGAGCGGTCAAAGCCTGGCGTGATTTGATGGGCGCGACGGACCCCGCGAAGGCGGACGCCGGAACGCTCCGTCAAGAGTTCGGCGCTTCGATGGGCGAGAACGCCGTGCATGGTTCTGATTCCGAAGAGAACGCCGCGATTGAAATCTCTTACTTCTTCAGTCAGCTTGAACTGGTGTGAAGAGTTTTTTCTTTGATTAAGAGCAAAGAGAGATGTAGTGGGTCAATGAGAGTTGAACGAGTATGAAGGCAGCGTTCACCACAGAGACACAGAGCGCACAGAGTTTTAAATTCAAGCCTCTGTGCTGACTCTGTGCGCTCTGTGTCTCTGTGGTGAATCACAGTGTCCCTGACACTCATGACCAATCTAACCACTACCAAAGAGAGAGCAGGCTGGCGGCATCGCGCGCGTCTCGTGTAAAATAGTCTGCGAAACAATCGAGAGACGAGAAGGGTTTTTATGTCAATCATCAGCGACGTGATAGAGACCACCAGGGCCATCATCAAGGGCATGAGCGTGACCTTCTCTTACATTCCGAAGGAGAAGTGGACCGTCGAATACCCGGATGAACCCATCACTGTCCAACCGCGCTATCGCGGGATGCACCTCTTGCACGTTGACGAGCAGGGCAAAGAGAAATGCGTGGCCTGTTTCCTGTGCGCCGCCGCCTGTCCCTCAGACTGCATCTACATCATCGCCAAGGATGACCCGCGCCCGAAGGAAGAACGCACGGGTGTGGACGAACGTTTCGCGGAGGTCTACAACATAGACTACGGGCGCTGCATCTTCTGCGGCTACTGCGTCGAGGCTTGCCCGAAGGATGCCATCACACACGGCTACAATTTCGAGTTGTCCGTCTACAGCCGCGCGGACCTTTTGAAGACCAAAGACGATCTGCTCATTACCAAACAGGTCCAATCCAGAAACTACCGCGTCGCCTCCTCGGACGAAGATGTTAACTCCGAATACAAAGAAGTCTGAAAAGCAGTGGATAGGGGTTGGGGGATAGGGGATTAAAGAATAGAGGTTGACTCAAAGCAGTTTGCTTTCACCAACCCCTATCCCCCAAACCCCTATCCACTGCTTTTGCCTTTACCATATAGGGCCGTATGGGCTATCGCGAATTCCATTACCGTTGGGAGTACAACTTGAAGGCCAGCCCGGAGGAGTTGTGGCCGCTGGTGGCGGACACGAATCGCTTCAACCGCGATACGGGTGTGCCCGCCGTCGAGTTGCGAGAGGGTGAAGCGCCGGGCAAGTCAAGCGGCTCGCGCCGATTGCGGCTCTACAAGTTCGGGATTCCGGTGGAGTGGGACGAGCAGCCTTTCGAGTGGGTGCGCCCGGCTCGCTTCGGGACGATGCGCCGCTATCATCGTGGGCCAATGGCCGAAGCGAGAATGCTGGCCGAATTGACGCCGCAGCCGGAGGGCGGGACGCGGCTCGTTTACGAAGTCTGGGCCAGGCCGAAGAATCTCCTCGGCCTCCTCGCCATTCCGTTTCAGATAGGCTATCTGACGGAGCGCAGTTTCGCCAGAACATTCCGCGATTACGACAGGTTCGCATCCGGCGGAAAGCCGCCCCTCTATCAACCTTCGCCTGCGGAACTGACGACGGGTGGCCGCGCACGTCTGCTCGCCATCAGCGACAAACTTATAGAGCAGGGCGCGCAGCCGGAGATCGTCAGCCAGTTGGCCCAGCTAATCGAAGAGGCGGATGAGATGACGCTGGCGCGCATACGCCCTTACGTGCTCGCGGACTATTATAATTGGTCCAGGCGCGCGGTGCTCGAAACCTGTCTCTGGGCGACGCGTCAGGGAATGCTGGACCTGCAATGGGACTTAATCTGCCCCATGTGTCGCGGCGCGGGTGAGACCAACTCTTCGTTGCGCGACATCAACTCGGACGTTCACTGCGACGGCTGCAAGATAGATTACAAGGTCAACTTCGACCGCTCCGTAGAACTCACCTTTCGCCCCAACCCTTCCATCCGCAAGATACAGATAGAGACCTTCTGCGTGGGCGGCCCGCAGGTGACTCCGCATATAGTGGCCCAGCAATTCCTGCCGCCGCGCGGCGAGCGAGAACTCAAACTGCCCTTGGAGGCCGGGCGCTATCGCCTGCGGACACCCGCACAGGCGGGCGATCAATCTATCATCGTCAGCGATGAAGGAGCGACGGAAGCGACGCTCTGCGCCGGAAGCGTTGAGGGCTGGTCCAATAATGAGTTGTGCCTGTGTGCGATGCCCGCGCTGCGCCTCTTGAACGAGACGGACCGCGAACAGATGTTCGTGCTTGAGCGCATGGCCTGGAGCGATCAGGCCGCGACCGCTTCGGAGGTGACGGCCTTGCAGGTCTTCCGGGACCTTTTTGCGAGCGAAGCTCTCAGACCCGGCGAGCAGATTTCCGTCGGCAGTCTGACGGTGCTCTTTACGGACCTCAAGAATTCCACGCGGCTCTACAGGGAGATTGGCGACGCGACGGCCTTCGGTCGCGTGCTCGGCCACTTCGACGTGCTGCGCGCAGCCATCGCGGCGGAAGAAGGCGCGATGGTGAAGACCATCGGCGATGCCGTGATGGCCGTCTTTCGCCGACCGAGCGCGGCCCTGCGCGCGATGTTGAACGCGCAACAGCGTCTCTCATCACCGCCCGCAGGGATGCCCGCGTTGACGCTCAAGGCGGGGTTGCATGCCGGGCCATGCATCGCCGTCACGCTCAACGACCGGCTGGACTACTTCGGCTCGACGGTCAACATGGCGGCGCGATTGGAGGGCCTCTCGACGGGCGGCGATGTCATCATCTCTGCGGTGGTCCATGCCGACCCGGAGGTGGCCGAAATGCTCTACGGGCCGGATGCGGAATTGCAGGCGGAGCCTTTCGACATGATGCTCAAGGGTTTTGACGAAGAGAGTTTCAAACTCTGGCGCGTCTCGCCAGCGCCTACTGAACCGCGTGCGGGACAAGGTGAATAAGTCGCTTCAGCTTCTAAGAGGGTGTTTGAAGAGTCAGAGAAAATCATTCAATCCTGATCCACGCCAGTGGATACATATGAGAGCCGGGGGCATCGCCCCCGGTCTGCTCGCATCAACACAATCCGGCCCTGAAGGGGTCGCACATTCAATGTTGAGGTGCGACCCCTTCAGGGTCGGCTTCTATGTTGGACCAGTCACCGGGGGCGACGCTGAGGCTGGCCCCCGGCTCTCACAGGTTGCCCTTACAGGGCACAGACAGCTTTTCAGACAACCTCTAAGCGGAGTTGCTCATTTGACTTGATTAGTCATCTCCCGTTAAGTTTCCACTGACAATCACAACAGTTTCCTAAGAGACCGCTGGAAAGCTAAACCTGTACATCTTTGACCGCTATCATTTGATTGGAGTCTGTCTTGATGAGTATCAAAATCAAAAACATCGCTCTGAGTGCGCTGCTCATACTGCTTTCGACCTTCGCGGCGATGGGCCAGCAGGCTTACCGTAAGCCGCCGCAGGATGTGCTGGATGTGCTCAACGCGCCGGTGACGCCGACGGCCTCCGTGGGTCCCGCGCGCGATTACATGCTGCTCGCGGAGGGCGTGCGTTATCCGCCGATTGCAGACCTCGCGCAGCCCATGCTGCGTCTCGCGGGCCTGCGCATCAACTCGCGCACGAACGGGCTGCACCTCGCGCCTTACTGGATTAATCTGCGCGTCAAAAAAATCTCCGACGGTTCCGAATCTCAGGTGGCGTTGCCTGCGGGCGCGCGCATAGGCTTTCCGCTGTGGAGCACGGATGGCAAGCACTTCGTGTTCACAAACACGGTGGCGGACGGGATAGAATTGTGGGTCGGAGAGACGGCGAGCGCGCGGGCGCACATCATCAAGGGCTTGAGCGTCAACGCCCTGATGGAGACGCCCGTCCAGTGGATGCCGGACAATCGCACATTACTGGTCCAGCTTGTTCCGGCGAAGCGCGCGGCCTTGCCCGCCGCCGTGACCGTTCCGCCCGGTCCGAATGTGCAGGAAAGCTCAGGCAAGCCCGGACCCGTGCGGACCTACCAGGACCTTTTAAAGAATCCGTACGACGAAGCTCTGTTCGATTACTACGCGACGGCGCAGCTTGCGCTGGTGGACACGGAAAGCGGCAAGTCCACCCTCTTGGGCCAACCAGCCATCTTCGAGACCGTGGACCCCGCGCCGGACGGCCAGCACATACTCATCGCGCGCGTTCATCATCCATACTCTTACCTGCATCCGGTTGACGATTTCCCCAAAGAGGTTGAGGTCTGGGACCGCAACGCGTCGGTGGTTTACACGCTGGCGAGCCTGCCCCTGGCGGATCAGGTTCCGATTGAGGGCGTGCCCGTTGGCCCGCGCGATTACCAGTGGCGACCGGATGCCATGAACACGCTCGTCTGGGCCGAAGCCCTGGACGAAGGCGACCCGCGCAAGAAAGTTCCGTATCGTGACCGCGTCATGATGTTCAACTTGAGAAGGCATGAAGCGGCGAACGCCACGCCTCGCGCAGAGATTTTCAAGACCGAGCAGAGGTACGTCGGGATGCAGTGGGTAGAGAAGGATGGACCAGCGCTCATCAGCGATTATGACCGCGACAAGCGCTGGCGGCGCACGTTCGCGCTCAACCCGGATAATCCTGCGGAGACTCCGAAAGTTATCTGGAGCCGCAACGTCAACGACCGTTATAACGATCCGGGCACGCCCGTCACGCGCCGTCTGCCGACGGGCCAGCGTGCGATTCTGCGATACGCAGATTCTATTTACCTTTCCGGCACGGGCGCGTCACCCGCAGGCGACCGTCCATTCCTGGACCGATTAAACTTGCTCACGCTCAAGACTGAAAGAATCTTTCGCAGCGATGAGACGAGCTATGAGACATTCGTCGCCCTGCTCACGGACGATGCGAAGCAGTTCATCACGCGCCGCGAAAGACCCCTTGAGCCGCTCAACTATTACCTGCGCGTGACCAGCGAGAGCGGAGGCATCGCGGCGTCGCTCTCGCGCCCGTTGACTCGATTCCCGGACCCGACGCCGCAACTTCACGGCATCAAAAAACAACTCGTCACGTATAAACGCGCTGACGGCGTGCAGTGCTCATTTACGCTTTACCTGCCGCCCGGTTACAAAGAAGGCACGCGGCTCCCGACCGTCGTCTGGGCCTATCCTTTGGAGTTCACGGACCCTGCGACGGCGGGGCAGGTGACAGGCTCTACGCAACGCTTCACGACCATTACCGGACCATCGCATCTCTTCTTCCTGCTCGCGGGCTATGCGGTCCTCGACAACGCGACGATGCCCGTCGTCGGCGACCCCGAAACGATGAACAATACCTACGTCGAGCAGATCGTCATGAGCGCCAAAGCGGCGATTGATAAGGCCGTCGAGATGGGCGTCACGGACCCTGAGCGCGTGGGCGTCGGCGGCCACAGTTACGGCGCGTTCATGACGGCCAACCTGTTGGCCCATTCGGACCTCTTCCGCGCAGGCATCGCGCGCAGCGGGGCTTACAATCGCACGCTCACGCCCTTCGGATTTCAGAGTGAGCGGCGCACGCTCTGGGAAGCGCCCGAACTCTACGTCAAGGTTTCGCCCTTCATGTACGCGAACAAAATCAACGAACCCATTCTCCTCATACACGGCGAAGCGGACAACAACACGGGCACTTTCCCGATTCAATCCGAACGCCTCTATCAAGCCATACGCGGCAACGGCGGCACTGTCCGCTATGTCACTCTGCCGCTCGAAGCGCATGGCTATTCCGCGCGTGAATCCACGGAGCACACGCTCTACGAAATGATTTCATGGTTCGATAAGTACGTGAAGAACGCGCCGCCCAGGGACCAGAGTATGCAGAAGAGCGCAGAGAAGTGAAGACAGACGGAAAGTGAAAACGGATTGAAGATGGCATCATTGTTGGAGGCTCTTGAGGTCTCGAAAATTTATCGCATGGGGACGACGGAAGTGGCGGCGCTGGACCACGTCTCGATGAAGGTGAGGGAGGGCGAGTTCGTCGCGATACAGGGAACGTCCGGGTCCGGCAAATCTACTTTGCTGAACATGCTCGGCGGGTTGGACCGGCCTTCGAGCGGCGAAATCATGTTCGAGGGTAAGTCGCTCGGCCCGCTCTCGAAGAAGGAGATGGCGCGTTACAGGCGCGCGGCGGTCGGGATGATCTTTCAAAACTTTAATTTGATTCCGACGATGACCGCCGCTGAAAATATCAGCCTCGCGCTGGCCTTCGGCGGCCTCAGAGGCGGGGCGAGGGATGCGCGTGCGCGTGCCCTGCTTGACCGCGTCGGTCTCGCGGACAGGCTGACGCACAGGCCGTCTGAATTGTCCGGCGGCGAACAACAGCGTGTGGCAATCGCGCGCGCCCTGGCGAACAGGCCGCGCGTTCTCCTCGCGGACGAACCGACGGGAAATCTAGACTCGACGCGCGCGCAGGAATTACTGGCCCTCTTGCGCGAGATGGTCGGCAGCGACGGCCTCACCATCTTAATGGTGACGCACGACCGCGAGTTGGCCCAACGCTTTGCCGACCGCATTATTCAAATGAAAGACGGAAGAGTGGTAGAGCAAGAATGATTGCGGAATCTCGGATTGCGGATTGCGGATTGCGGAATGAAGAAAAAGAAATAATTCAACTTGAGCCATACTGCCTTCTTCAATCCGCAATCCGCAATCCGAGATTCCGCAATTGAAAAGTCCGCATTGCTCTTTAGATTCAGTGAGGTGAGTCTTATGTCTACGAGTGTTTCCCCCGAAATGACGCTTGAGGCGTTGCGATCTGTGCCGCTCTTCGCGTCGCTCGATGATGATGCGACGCGGGAGTTGCGCAGCCTGTTGATGGTGAGTGATTTCAAGCGCGAGAGTTCTTTGTTTCGTTCCGGCGACAAGGGCGACGCGATGTACCTGATTGAGACCGGGCGCGTGCGTATCAGCGTCAAGGATGAGGACGGGCAGGAGGTGACGCTGGCGGAACTCGCGGGTGGAGATTTTTTCGGTGAGATGGCTATCCTCGATGGTCAGGCGCGCTCTGCGGATGCGACCGTGTTGGAGGATGCGCGGCTCGCCGTCCTCTCGCGGAAAGATTTTCATTCTTTCGTGCGGAGCAACCCGGATGTGGCGTTGGAGATGTTGAGCGCCATCACGCATCGCCTGCGACGGACGGATGAACTGTTGCGCCAGCGCGTCTCGCGCAACGCCAATGATGAAGAGCGCGCGCGGCTCACTCTCTCGGACCGGATGGCAGACTTAATCGCGGAGTTCGGCGGCAGTTGGAAATTCATCGGCGCGTCCATAGGCTTTCTGATTCTCTGGGTGGTCTTCAACTCCGTACTCCTGCGCGGCAGAGCCTTCGATGCGTTTCCATACGTCCTGCTCAACCTCGTGCTCGGCATGATTACGGGTCTTCAAGCGCCCATCATCATGATGTCGCAGAATCGTCAGGGCGAGAAAGACCGTCTCCGCGCAGACCTGGATTATCGCGTCAACTTAAAGAATGAACTCTCGCTCTCCGAAGTCCTCCGCCGCTTAGACGTGCTTGAGAGCGAACGCCTTCCAAAACTCTTTGAAGAGCAAAATGTGAAACTCAAGAAAAAGGATGAGGACAGGGGATAGGGAAGAAGGGGATAGGGGCAGGGGTTAGTAAAGAACTGATGTCTTTTAACTAACCCCCTGCCCCAGCCCCCAGCCCCCAGCCCCAAACCCCCTAACCCCTATCCCCCTTCCTCCCTTCTCCGCTTTGCTCGCCAACGGTCCGGGGCATACAATGTTTTATCCGTTCTAATTATTCTGAGTTTGGTTCACGCTTGACGGCTTCATGATTAAAGCCATTTTTTTTGACTTCAACGGCGTCATCATTAATGACGAAGCGCTTCAGATGAAAGCCTACAGGGATGCGCTCGCGCCCCATGGCATCACGCTCACGGAAGAGAATTACTACGGCTTGCTCGGCACGGACGACGTGGGCTTCGTCCGCGCGACCTTTGCTCGCGCCGCCGTCTCGCTTGAAGATGAGACCCTGCGCGCCGTCATCGGACGCAAGTCCGAGCTTCATCGTGAATTAATCAAGGATGAATTGCCGCTCTTTCCGGGCGTCCAGACTTTCATCAAGGCTGCGGCGCGAGAGTTTCCGCTGGGGCTGGTCAGCATGGCGCGTCGCGCCGAGATAGATTACGTGCTTGAGCGAGCATGCCTTGACCATCTCTTCGGAGTCATCGTCAGCGCGGAGGACGCGCCGCGCTATAAGCCTGACCCGTGCTGCTACGAGCGTGCTTTTGAACTACGCAACGAGCAGCGTCGCGCCGCACGACAGCTTCCATTACTGGCCCAGGAATGTCTCGTCGTAGAGGATGCGCCGCCGGGCATAGAGGCCGCGCGTGCCGCAGGGATGCGGACCCTCGGCGTGACCAACACCGTCCCCGAACACGCCCTGCGCGAGGCTGGCGCGGATGTCGTCACCGCGAGCCTCGCTGACTGGACCACAGACGCCGTCCAACATGTCTTTTAGATTCGAGATGGCGGAATTCGGATTGCGGATTGCAAAAACTAGACGCTCGCATATTCTGCAATCCGCAATCCGCCATCCCAAATCCGCATTTTAATATGACTCCTGCCAGTAAACTTATCGCGCAGGGACACCGTCTGACTTTCGCGGCGGAGGTCGCCAAGACTGATGACGCGTTGCGTCTGGAACTGGCCGCCCTCTTAATCGCGGCGGAGGACGAGGCGCATCTGAACGTGGATGTGATGGAGTCTCTCCTGCGTCTCGCGGGACTGGGCACGCAGGCGCGTCAGCGCGTCGCGGCTGCGCGTGGCGCGGGCGTCGAAGCCTTTAACCGATTCATGTTTGAGGAGGCGGGCTTTCACGGCGAGCGGCAGGAGTACTACGCGCCGCGCAACAGTTTTTTGCATCAAGTGCTGGAACGGCGGACGGGTCTGCCCATCACGCTCTCTATCGTTTATCTGGAAGTCGGGCGCAGGGCCGGATTGCTGGTTGAGGGCATCGGACTGCCGGGCCATTTCATCGTTCGCGCCAGTGAACAGGAGCAACTTGAGACGACGCTCGTTGATCCCTTTTACGGCAAGACGCTCACCGCCGAAGATTGTCAGGCACGGCTGGACGAGATTTACGGCGGGCAGGTGACGCTCGATTCGTCACACCTGCGCGCCGTCACGACGCGGGAGATTCTGGTGCGGCTGCTGATGAACCTGAAAAGCATTTACATCAACGCCCAACTCTACAGGCGGGCGCTCGCCGTCGTCGAACGTATCTTGCTCTTGACGCCGTCGGCGGTCGGGGAGCATCGTGATCGCGGCGCATTATTGGCCCAGCTTGATCGTCTCCCGGAGGCCATCGCGGAAACTCAAACTTACCTGAACCTCTCATCGCACTCCGAGGACCAGGAGCAGGTCCGCGAACAATTGCAAACGCTCCAACGTAAACAAGCGATGAGAAATTGAAAACACAGTGACGAGTGACGAGTGATAAGCGATAAGTCAAAACGCTTGTTCTCCTCGTCGCCTTCTTGCTCTTGTTCTTGCTCGTCACTCGTCACTGCTTTTATGACTTTACTAGACATCCTGTATCTCTCTTTGCGTAATCTGCGAGAGGCGAAGTTGCGCGCGATTTTGACGACGATGGGGGTCATCGTGGGGGTGGCCGTGATCGTGACGATGATCTCGTTCGGGCTGGGGTTGCAGCGCAATACGACGGCGCGCTTCAAAGAGTTGGACCTCTTCAACGAAATCACCGTCTTTGGCCGCAGCCTCGCCAGCATCGCCGCGAACGGTTTCGGCCAGCCGGTCTCATCCCCGTCTGCCTCCGCGTCTCCATCAACGTCCGCGTCTCCGTCTGCGTCTCCATCTTCATCTGAAACTTCGTCGCCCGCTTCGTCGCCCGCTTCATCTCCTGCCGCAGCTTCGTCCGCGTCTCCTTCGCCGGGCGCGAGCGCGCAGCCGCAGGAGATGCGGCACGGCGACAGGCTGATGCGTCCTGACAAAACGCCGGAGCGCGCGTTGGATGACGCGGCCATCGCGGAGATAGCCAAAATTCCGGGCGTCGCCTACGTCGAGCCGACCGTTTCCTTCAATGCTTATGTAAGGTCCAATAATCGCGCGCAGATGCAGTCCATCGGCGGCGCAATCGTGCCGAATCCTTCTTCGCGTTTCAAAGAATTTACCGCCGGAGGGATGATCGGCGCGCCGAACGCGGAAGAGGCCGTGGTGGATGACAGGTTCTTACGCGACTTCGGATACGCGAAGGCTTCGGATGCGATAGGCCAGAAATTGGACCTGCTCGCGCCGAAGGGCAAGGATGAAGGAGGGAAGAAGGGCAAGGACGGTTCGGGGAATGACAAAGCTGGTCCAAATAACAAAACTGGTCCAGATGATAAAGCTGGTTCAGGTGAGGCCGGGGCAGATGATGAAGAGGATGTGCCGAACTTTTTCGGGATTCCTCTGGCGGATGAAGAGGGGGCGAGTGACACTGGTGAGGGGAGGCTCGTGGCGCGTTCGTTTCGCATCGTCGGGGTGTTGAAGAGCGGGGAGAATGGTGCGCCCAGGTTTCGCGGGATGTTGCCTGCGGCGGGGGTCTATGTGCCTCTGGCGGCGGCGCGTGCTTGGACCTTGGAATACCGCGACGTGATGGGCCAGGTCGCGCTGCTGCTGGCGCGCGAGAGCGGCAAGTTGAGCGAGGATGAGGCCACAGGTTACGGCTCTGCGGTCGTGCGCGTGACGGACCCCGTCGCGCTCACGGACGTGCGCAAGCGCTTAACGGAACTGGGCTTCGGCAGCTTCTCGATTGTGGACCAGTTGGAACAGTTGAAGACCTTCTTCCTCATCATGAATTCGGTGCTCGGCCTGCTCGGCGGCATCTCCCTGCTCGTCGCCTCGTTCGGCATCGCGAATACGATGATTATGTCCATCCTCGAACGCACGCGCGAGATAGGGATTATGATGGCCGTCGGCGCGGAGGACCGCGAGATTAAGCTCATCTTTTTCATCGAAGCGGCGGTCATCGGGTTGGCGGGTGGTATTCTAGGCTCGATCGCGGCGTGGGGCATTGACGCGGTGGCGAACCGGCTCGCTTATCGGTTTATTTTGAAACCACAGGGAGCATCCTTTATAGACTTCTTCGCGCTCCCGCCGTATCTCTGGCTGGGCGCGATTCTCTTCGCCGTGGCCGTTTCAATCACCGCCGCGCTCTACCCTGCCGCCCGCGCCGCACGCATTGACCCGGTCCAGGCTTTAAGACACGATTAGAGAAATGCGGATTGCTGATTGCTGATTGCGGATTACAGAATATGCGAGCGTCTTACTTCTGTCATCCGCAATCCAAAATCCGCATTCCACAATTGATGATTCCGCATTTGGAGGCGTGTCCGATGACAAAGAAAATATTTTTCGCGTTCAGATGGACTGCCTTAATCGCGTTGTTGTTGCCGGGCGGCTGGCTATCTTGTTGGGCCAGTGTGGCGCATCATGTCAGGGAAGATGATAAGAGAAAGGCTGTGCCGCAGGAGCGAAGCCAGGAATCTGCGAAGCGTTTGGGCGTGCGGCTGCGTTCGTTTATTCCGAGCGCGAGCGCCAGCATGTATTTCGAGCCGACGCAGGCGGGCGGTAATGTGAGGCTGACCGTGCTCGGCCTGCCCGGTCCAGAAACGTTGATGACGGATGGGCGCGTGTACGTCGTGTGGGCCGTCGCGTCGGGCGTTCACCCGATTCGCGTCGGTGAATTACGCACGGATGCGAGCGGCAACGGTGGGTTGGAGTTCGGGCGTCCAGAACAGTTCGAGCGTTACAGCGTCATCGTCACGGTTGAAGAGAGCAGCGCGGTCTTGAATCCGACGGGCGTGATGGTCCTCGCTTCGCGCGCGGGCGCTGTGACCTCCTTCTTCGGCGAGAGGGAGACGAACACGAATAAGTCTCGGCAGCGCCGGATGAGTAATGAACTGGCGCGGCGCGCGAGGCTGCAACGATACCGAAACGACTTTTATGCGGAGGTGGATGGGGCGCTCGAAGCGAGCGGCGGCGGGCGCACGCTGGAACTGTTCGGGGATGAAGTGACGCCGGACGCGCACGGGCTGGCGCGTGTCACCTCGCGCGAGAGAAAGGCGTACGTGCGCGCCGCCGTCACCAACTTTCCTTTGCCTTACACCGTCGGCGCGAACACTTACGTTTTATGGTCCATCGTGCCCGACGGTCGCATCATCTACATGGGCAGCCTGCCGACTTCAGCCGACCTCAACAACACAGACATCTACGTGCGCGTCGGCGGGATGGCGACGGATGATTTCGATCTCTTCGTGACGGCTGAGATGCGGCGTCCAGTCTCAAGGCCATCGGGCCGCCGCGCGCTTTCGACGCGACTGCCGCAGGAATTATTGGGCCAGTCGGGAGGCATAGAAGGGCGCGTCGTTGACGTGACGGGCAATCCGATTGCGGGCGCGCTGGTCAACGCCCTCTACGTCAATCAGCCCGGACAATCGAAGCCGGGTGAAGCGCCCGCGATGGCCCGCTCTGACGAGTTCGGGCGGTTCTTTTTGAACGACCTGCGCGCGGGCACGTATCTGCTTTATGCGGGCAAAGAAGAGGACGGCTATCTGAGCAGTTTCTTTCCCTTCTTCATCACGGATTCGGGGACGGCGACGCCGCGCGTGAGCGTTTTCGAGCGACAGATAACGCAGAACGTAGTCTTGCAGTTGGGCGCGAAGGCCGCGCGGCTCGTCGGCAGAATCCTCGATGCCGAGACAACGCGCCCGATTGAGCGCGCGGAGATTATGCTCTCCCGTGAAGACAACCCGAAAAACTTTATCCTCACGGGACCAAACAAAGCGGGCGGCATTTTTCAACTGCAAGTCCCCTCCGTGCCCTTCAGAATCAAGGTCTCCGCCAGAGGTTATCAAGATTGGTATTACGGCAGCGACGGGACCAGAGAGCACGCCGCGCCCATTCAATTAATCCCCAACACGACGAAGGAATTAATCGTCAATCTACGGCCCGTTAAATAATCATGTTCACTTGCTGAGGGCGACGGTGATGTTGTTGTCCGCGTTGTTGGCGGTGACGATGTCTGCCTTGCCGTCGCCGTTCAAATCTCCGACGGCGATGCGATAAGGCTCTCGCCCAACCTCTATGGTTGCGCCCGTTTGAAACGTCCCGCGATTGTTGCCGAGCAGGACCGTCACGTTATGAGTGCTGCCGTTGGCGATGGCGATGTCCTGTAGACGGTCGCCGTTGATGTCGCCGAGCGCGAGGCTGCCGGAACTCCTGCCCGTCGTGGGAAAGGGCGAGCCGCTCATGGGCCGAAAGCCTCCCTTTCCATCTCCCAAGAGAACCGTCACGCCGTCTTCGGAGGGGTCCGTTCCCTGGCCGGAATAGCTGGCAACGGCGATGTCCGGTTTACCGTCTCCGTTGAGGTCCGAGATGTCCGCGAAGAAGGGTCTTTTCTGGACCTGAAAAGGCGAGCCTGCCGCCGGTGTGAATCCGCCCTTGCCATCGCCGAGCAGGACGGTCACGTTCCTGCCTCTGAAGTTGGTGGTGATGATGTCCGCGTTGCCGTCGTTGTTGACATCGCTCGCGCGGACTTTGACGTAGGGCATCTGGCCCACGTCGAACATTTGTCCGGGCGTCGCAAACTTGCCGGTCCCATCGCCGAACACGACCAGCACTTTATTATCCATCCAGCTTTCGATGACGAAATCCGGGTGATGGTCTCCGTTGAAGTCTGCGATTGCGATGCCGTGAGGATGCGGGTTGCTCTGGACTGTGACGGGCGAGTTCGCGGCAGGCGCGAATCCACCCTGTCCGTCGCCGAGGAGGATGGTCACATATTTCGTGTCGTGGTTGGCGATGGCGAGATCGGGTTTGCCGTCTTCGTTAAGGTCCGCAACGGAGATGTCGTTGGGAGCGTGACCGGCTGGGAACGGAGAATTTTTCGCGGGCGCGAATCCGCCTTTGCCGTCGCCGAGCAGGATGGTCAGATCATCGCTCTCCAAGTTGGCTACGGCCAGGTCCAATTTACCATCGCGGTTGAGGTCAGCGATGACGACAGTGCCGGGACTTTTCCCGACGGCGAGGGTTGAAATGCCCGCGCCGCCCGCGCGCGAGGACTGCGTCCCGCAACTCAAAGAGAGCGCGACGAAAATCAAGAGAGCGAAGAGCGGGATGTTCATAACAGCCTCCTCAGCTAAACCGTGCGACCGCTGTTGACAGCATTTGTTGGTCCAACCCTGATTGTTGGTCCAATCCCACGGCTTACTCTTTTATCTCGTTGGTCCGGCGGGCCGGAACTTTCCAATCAAGTATCTCAGTGGTGTGCTCCGTCACGCTTCCTTTGAGACCGTTGAGTTCCGGCTCGGGCGCGAGCGGCTGCTGCGCGGTTGAGGCGGCGTCGAGGCTCTTCGCGGGAGCGGGCTGGACGAGCAGCCCGGCGATGATGTGTCCGAGGCCGGATAGTGCCGGGATCAGACCGACGAGCCAGATGATGTGGAGCACAGGCTCTAAGTCGAAGGGTATTCTGGCTAACTGTTCGGGCGGGATTTTGAGCACGAACGCGGTGGAGAAGTAGTAAAGAAAAATCATCAGGGCGATGCCTGAGAAGAAAGAGATGGTGCCTTTGACGAAGTGATGTTCCCGGCGCTGCTCCGGCGTCTGGCTCTCTTTCATGTGCAGCCACCAGGGTTTGTCCTGCGTCCTGTGGTGAACAATCAAGGGAGACTCTGGAGGAGAACTGCGCGCGATCTCTTTATTCATCTGGTCCAGGGCGCGCGTAATCTCTTCTGTCACCTGCTCAATCTTCACGCTCTTCATCATCTCTTTGATTTTGGGCAGAGGACCACGGTCGCTTCTGGCGATGGCCTCGCTGAGCGTGACGGCTTTGGCGATGACTCTCAGGTTTGCGCCGCACGAGCGGCAATACTGTTGGCCCGATGAAGATTCAGTTCCGCATTGTGGGCAGTACATACATTTCACCACCGAAGACAAAATTTCTTCATGCCCCGCCGCTCAAAGGTTTGCCGCAGCGGTTGCAGAAACGCGCGTTCGCATCCTTCTGTTTTGCGCCGCATGAAGAACAGGTGAGTCCGGCGCGCATGTTCGCGCCGCAGGTGGCGCAGAAGTCGGAGCCTGCGCTGTTGGCCGCGCCGCAAGTGCCGCAGCGTCCGGGCAGCGGCGGGACATAGCCACCGGCCTTGCGCGAGATGTGGTCTTCAATGACCTTCCAGGCGTCCTCCGTAATCTTGTATTGCCAGTATGCGCCGAGCGCGGGCAGCGCGATCAACGCGCCGAAAGAGAGTATCAAGGCGACGGCAGCGACCGCCGCTTTATCGAACCATTTTTGCATCCCTATCTCGACGCGCGTGCCGCCGTGTTCGGGCGTAATCTTGATGGTCAACGCGGCGGAGAGTCCGGTCAGGTCGCGCAGGGTGCTGGACTTGCGCGCTTGCAGGACGGTCGTCGCGGAGACCTGCATCGTCTGGACTTCGTAATCTTCGTCGAAGAGATTGCGTAGCTCACTCGTCAGTTGCGTCGCATCAGCTTCGACGCCTGGGTAATACCTGTTATCCATCCTGGTTGCTAACTCTCCTTTGGCTCAAAAAAAGGCGCGTCAATCCCGCGCGCTGTTGTATTCTACGCCATGCATCATAAGATGGTTCAAATAAAAGTTCGGAGTTAAGAGTTCGGAGTTCGGAGCTTAGGGTTCGGAGTTTAAGCATAGTTATTGAACTCCGAACTCTTAACTCTCGTGGGAGGTGAGGATGAACTGGCGAGGGATACTTTCACTGGCTTTGATGGCGGTCCTGGTTGTGACGCAGGCGAGCGTGCGCGGGCAGGAGCGGGCGGCGGCTGTGGAGGCTGCCGCGCTCGACGGCTTTACGCGTGAGAGCGCGGCGAGCGAGCGGCGTTGGGAGACAGAGTTTCGCGCTGTGCCCCAGCCGGACAGCGCTCACGAGCGCCTGCGCTATATGACCAGCCAGCCGCATGTCGCGGGCACGCGCGGAGATTATGAGATGGCCGTTTACGTGCGCGACCAGTTTCGCTCTTTCGGTCTCACGGCTGACCTCAGGGAATATCAGGTTCTCATCAACTATCCGAAAGAGGCTTCCATCGTCGAACTCGTCGCGCCGCGTCGGGAGAGATTGAGCGTGCAGGAACCACCGCTCGCGGATGACGCGACTTCAAAGGATAGGCGCGTCATCCCGCTCTTCAACGGTTACTCGGCTTCGGGCGATGTCACAGCGCCGCTCGTTTATGTCAATTATGGTCTGCCGGATGATTACGAGGCTTTGAAAAAGTTCGGCGTGGAGGTGCGCGGGCGTCTCGTCATCGCGCGCTACGGCAATTCGTTTCGCGGCGTCAAGGCGAAGGTCGCGGAGGAGCACGGCGCTCTCGGCCTCATCATCTACTCGGACCCGGCGGACGACGGTTACATGCAGGGCGACGTGTACCCGAAAGGCCCGTGGCGTCCAGATGGTTCGGGACAGAGAGGCTCCGTCGAATATCTCTTCGAGTATCCGGGCGACCCCTTGACGCCGGGCAAGCCCTCCATCCCAGGCACGCCGCGTCTCAGCATGGAAGCCGCGACGAACCTTCCGCGCATCCCCGTCCAGCCGATCTCTTATGGAGAGGCTCGGCGCTTGCTCGAACCTCTCAACGGTCCCGTCAGGCCCAAAGGATTCCAGGGCGGCTTGCCCTTCGCTTATCACGTCGGCGGGACGGATGCGGTGCGCGTGCATTTAAAGACTTCTATGGACTACGCGCAGCGCACTATCTGGGACGTGGTGGCGCGGATAGACGGCGCGCAGGAGAAGGACCGCTGGGTCATCATGGGCAATCACAGGGACGCGTGGGTGTTCGGCGCGGTGGACCCGAACAGCGGGACGACGGCGATGCTCGAAGCCGCGAGAGGCTTCGGACAATTGTTGAAAAACGGATGGAAGCCGCGCCGCTCCATCCTGCTGTGCAGTTGGGA
Source organism: Pyrinomonadaceae bacterium (assembly GCA_036009045.1). Lineage (GTDB taxonomy): Bacteria > Acidobacteriota > Blastocatellia > Pyrinomonadales > Pyrinomonadaceae > DASYML01. The sequence goes on along the minus strand of DASYML010000094.1, from coordinate 37,356 downwards.
TGGCGAAGAGTATGGCTTGCTCGGCTCGACCGAATGGGCGGAGGAGCACGCGGCGGAGTTGAAGGAGAAGGCGGTCGTCTATCTCAACATGGACTCGGCTGTTTCCGGTCCAAATTTCGGCGCGTCGGCTGTGCCTTCCCTGTGGAAGATGATGCGCGCCGCGACGCGCGACGTGACGGACCCCAAGACGAATAAGTCCATCTACCAGGCATGGCAGGACCGCGCGCGTGAAGCGCAACCGGAACCGGCCATGACGGACGCCAGCGCGGGCACTGACACGCCGATTGCCGAAGCACGCATCGGCGCGCTCGGCTCAGGCTCTGATTACACGCCGTTCCTGCAACATCTGGGCATCACTTCTCTGGACATGTCATTCGGTGGCGATTACGGCGTCTATCATTCCGCCTATGATTCATTCAACTGGATGGCGAAGTTCGGCGATCCGACGTTTCAATATCACGTCGCCGCCGCGCAAATCTGGGGCACTCTCGCACTCCGCTTCGCGGACGCGGAAGGCTTGCCGTTCGACTACACGGATTATGCCGCACAGGTCAGAGATTTCTTCAACGAGACGCAACGCACCGCCGCGCGTCGTAAACTCTCAGACTCCTTCGACGCCAAGGCTCTCACAGACTCCATCAACAACCTCTCGGAAGAGTCCGCGCGCTTCAACAAGAGAAGAAGCGAGTTGCTGCTCGAACTGGAAAAAGAACACACGCCCCCCGACGCGAAGAATGCACGCACCCGCGCTGGCGACCAACTCGCACGCCTCAACGATGCCCTCATTGCCGCCGAACGCGCCCTCACGGACGAACGCGGCCTGCGCGGTCGCAACTGGTACAAGCATCAAATCTACGCGCCCGGCTACTACACTGGTTACGCCGCGCAACCCCTCCCGGACCTCCGCCAATCCATAGACGACCGCAACACCGCCAACGCCCGCCAAGCCTCATCCAGAATTACCGAAGCCCTCAACCGCGCGACCGAAGTTCTAAGGAAAGCACGCGAGTAGAAACAGAGACATGACAAATCTCATCGAGATTAACAAAAAGGAAGCCTCTCAAGAAGCTTCCTTTTTCTTTGCCAGAATGCTAGATGGATAATCCAATCAGTGCCGGGTGAGTGTCCAAGCTTTTGTTCTGTAAGGAGTGATTAGGCGTCCAATTCTATTTCTCGTAGATCCTTGCATTCGCCTTGAACTTGCCCCTTGTGATAGCTGTCACCTTAAGCCCATGCTTTCGTAGGCTTTCCGTGTAATTGGCATAGTCAATTTGATAACTAATGACCACCTCAAACATCTCATTGTTAAATTGTCCTACTACTTGCCCTTGAATGAGTCTTTCAACTCCTTGGAGGGTATTTATCTTAACCATCTCTTCATCTGTTTGAATTGGCAATTTCTCGTACATGAATAACTTTTTCTCTTTATCACCAATGCGAAATGTCGTTCCAAATGTTTCGACGAACGCGCGAAATACGTCTAATGGTGTTGTAGCCGTACTAAGATCAACATCGGAAGGGTACACCCTCCAAGCGTTTAGGACATCGAGAGTATAGCCGTGGCGGTCAGTTAGGATTAACAGATGATATAGCCCTGAAGGTGCGCTTGTCGTGGTCTGAGTTTTGAGGAATAGAGACGTGGCCTTCTCAAGGTCAAACCCAAAATGTTCAGGTCGTAGATGTTCAACGGCATCAGGTTTCCTTAACGCGCTTTCCACCTGCTGCCGAGATATCCCGCACTTCTCCCCAAAACGGACAAATGTAACTGTAAACTTAATTACATATTGTGAAGGGCTTAGTGATCCCTGCTGCCCTAATCTTGCCTTCACTACGTTTAGGTCTACGCCTTTAAGAGCAAGCTTGGCCATTTCTTCGGATAAAGCGCCGTAGAGTTTTCCAAGAGCACGCGGCGAATTATCATTTCTCTTCAATCGCAGATGCACTCTCAGTTCATTTAATATTTTTTCGCCTAATCTTGGGTCTATAGACTCGGCCATGCTCTCTGGAATGTCAGGGCGCGGAAGTATACCGAGTGTTAAATTCGCCAAGATCCCTTGCGCCGTTTTGGAGTCAACTTGATTGAGGCTTGGTATCATAATCACAACTCGATAATTTCAAACTCAGAGCGTTTTAAGTCAGGTAGTTTGTATTCTATCCCAATTCCTGCCCGTCCTGCCATAGGCACATGCTGAAGACGAGGTTCAATCGCTGACGTGCGGGGAATCACATATAAAAGAGGTCGCCAAAGGGAAAAATCAGCCGTGCTTACCAAGTAGATAATATCATCTTTCTGACTTGTGGTAATTTCTCCGGCCTGTTCCCATGTAATAGCCAGTCCGGTAAATCGGGCTTTCTGGGCGTTGATTTTTGCGCTGTGCCTATCCCTCCCCTCCACATCTCGCTTTAGTTCCTTATAAATATCAGCCGGGTTAGAGCTCGGGGCGGTCAATGCGCCTGGCGAATAGGAGGATAAAGTTTTGGAATCACACTGCTCGCTACACCAGACGAAATGCACGTCACCCCTATATATTTCTTGAATATACAACTTGAGATATGAATTGGTTGAGTAGAGTAGCGCACTCGGCATTTAATGTGCTAGTACATTCCTTTCAAGGTCATGAGGCTACTCTAAGGCAATAACTCTAGATGCAGGCTACCATCGAGCAGCAGCGTCGCACAGAGGCACGCATTTTACGTACTACCAAACTCCACGTCAACACCTAACTTGTACATTGACTTAAATGATACATCAAAGATTTTGACGCACCGTACTACGCCCCACAACAGGTTCATCTCCTCGATGTCTTTATAAAATACTTATAAACCTTTTATGTCTTTCTTATGCGCGCCGGGGTAGTGTTTCGTTATTGACAATTTGTCTGCCGAAGTTGCCTCTCCGAAACGGTACGTGTTGAGAAGCGACACGGGGAACCGGATTGTCCCGCGCGAAGACGTTGCGGGAGGGGGCGTATTGTGAGGTGGTCATTGACACCTTCACAAAGGATACTGCTCTATCCCGGACCGTCAGCTAACCTTGTAGGCTTTGTGAGAAGGGCAGCGATTAACTCTTGCTCTTGCCTTTGGTTTTGACTTCGGGCGGGAGTTTGTTGGCGGCTTCGATGATGGACCGGGCGTTTTCGAGGGCCTGTTCGAGCGATTCGCGTTCGCCGTCTTCTTTGGCCTGGTCGCGCATGGGTGTGAGTTGAGGGATGAAGCGTGTGACGGCGGCTGAGAGCAGGCGCAGGGATTTGGGGAGGAGCGGATTTTTTTCGTCGCGTTCGCTCACGTCGTCTATGTTGGTGATGGCTTCGTCGAGAATCTTGGCGATGTCGCTCAAGAGTTCGGCGCGCGTTCCCTTCGGCAGTTCGCCCCACTTCTCCGTCTCTTTCTGGACCTGCTTGGAGGCGGCGGCGGTCGGGTCCGTCATCGAGAGCAGGCGTCGCTCGATGGCGCGGATGAAGACGGCTGTGCGTTTGTCGAGGGTCTGCGCCTCGCGCACGAGGTCCTGTTCCTGTTCGGTCAGGTGATCGCGTGCGGGCAGGGTGCGCGCGAGCGTTGGCGTCTGAGTCAGGAAGAGCAGGGATGCGAGCAGGCAGGCGTAAAAAGCGCGCCCGTATGTTCTGTAGATCATGGCTGTTTGTCTGGCGCGGACGAAGGATGGTTGGCAGGGTTCTGTGTCTTGTCGTCAAAAGATTTACTGGTCACGGGCATGGACCGCTCGCGCAGGACAGTATTGCCGTAGAAGGATTCGAGGGCGTGCGCGCGAGCATCCTTGGTGTATTCGAGGATGGCACGAATGTGGACGGAGTACTCGACGGGCGTCTCGCGCCGGATGGTTTCTATGCGCGGCGCGTGCTCGCGCAGGGCCAGTTCGAGACGCTTATAAAGGTCGCGCACCCTGCCTCTGCCCTGGTCCATCTCGCTCATGTACTTGAGCGCATCTTCAAAGAGAGCCTGATAGCTGCCCATCTCTCCCGCCGCATCATCGAAACGCCCTCCTTCGGTCAACTCAAGGGCGCGGCCCAGATGCGCTTCGGCCAGTTCGATGCTGACGCGCGTGCGGTCGCCGGAACTGCGCTGGCTGTTGAGCCTGGACCAGTCTGCGGGCGGGATAAACTTCATCGGCGGCGGAGCCGTTTGCGGCAATTGCTGCGGCGACTGTGCGCGCGCGGCGGATGCCAGACACAAGGTCAGAGCGAGCAACGCGCAGATGCTCGTGGTCGTCTGTAATTTGTCAGTGAGAGAAGAACCCATTGCTGCCATGTCATTCACTTGGGTGCATAGTAAATCCTGAACGCTAAATAGTAAATGGTAAATCGTAAGAGATAGTCAAGAGTCTAGAGTCAGGAGTCATGAATGATGAGAGATATGCTTTGACTCCTGACTCCTGACTCTTCACTTGTGATTATCCTGTTTTTTGCGCTTAGCTCCCTCGCCGTGCTTGATCTGGTTGCGCAAGCCTGGGAGGCGGAGGTTGACCTTCTCAATCTCCAGTTGATTTTTTTGCGCGTCGGCGCGCGACAGAAATGTTTCGTAGGCCGCGAGCGCCTCCGGGTATTCGCCCATAAAATCGTGCGCGGTGGCGATGAAATAGTAAGTCACAGCGAGATCGGGTTTGGCCTTGATGAGCCATTCGTATTCGGGCAGCGCGTCACCGAAACGCTTCAACTCGTAGAGCGCGGTCGCAAGGTTGGCGTGCGCCGTGTAATCTTCGGGCGTGACATCCAGAATACGACGCAAAATGACGACGGCCTCCGCGAAGCGCCGCGCCTGGACCAACGCAGAGGCATAGCCCGTCGCATACTCTACGTTGCGCGGCTCGACCTCCGAGGCGCGTGCGAAGTATTCGAGCGAGCGTTGCGGCTCGCTCGTGCGATAGAGCTTGCCCAGGCGGGCCAGCAGGGAAGCGTTGCGCGGGTCTCGCTCAAGCAGCTTCAAAAGTGCTGCACGCGCCTCAGGTGTGTCCGATTCATCCGCCGCGATGGCCGTGCGGAGGGCCATCACCTCCGGCCTCCGCTTCTCTTCGTCGCTTAATTGGTCCAACAACCGCAAGGCTTCATCAGTGCGCCCGGCGCGCGCGTAGAGTTTCGCCATCTCAGGGATGAGAGCGGACCTCTCCTTCGGCTTGACTCGTATGGCCTTCAAATCTTGCAGGGCGAGTTCATTGTTTTTCGTGGCGAGAAATAGTTCCGCGCGCATCATGAGCGCAGAGGCATCGCCGGAATCAATCGAGAGCGCGCGTCTCAGGCTGGCGAGCGCCGCCGTCTGGTCGCCGCCCGCGCGTTCAACTTCCGCGCGTGTGACCCACAGGGAGGCGGTCGCGTCCTTGCCGTCCGTGGCGCGGCGTAAGAGTTCGAGCGCCTCTTGGGAATCTCCCGCGCGGCGTCGCACGTCCGCCAGCGCGGCCAGCGCGATTGTATTGTTCGCGTCGAGTTCGAGCGCGCGTCGCAGTAAAGGCTCTGCCTCTCGCTCTCGACCCGTCATGTGGGCCAACAACGCGCCGAGCGTCGCACGCGGCAAGGCCCAATCGTTGCGCAGTTCGCTCGCGCGCTTGTATGCGCTTTCCGCTTCGGCCTGTCTGCCCAGGCTAACGAGCGCCGCACCGCGCTGGAATTCCGCTTCGGGAAATTCCGGGCGCAGCTTAATCGCTTCCTCATAAAATTCCAGGGCCAGTTTGAGATCGCCGTGCGCGTGCGCGTCCTGCCCGCGCTCGAAAAGCTTGACCGGGTCGGCCTCCGTGTCGCCAAAGGAGGACTCCGTCTGCGCCAGCGCGACCGGCGCACAGAGCGACAGCAGCGTGAGCGAAAACGCGAGCCAGCGAAGAAGTTTCAGATGAGAACGAGAGCGAAAAAACATCTGTGCCGGAAAATTGTTAACCCAAATTTTTGCACAATCGAATTCGATTGAAGAAGTGCCCAGGGAGGAATCAATCATAACACGGCTGAAAGGCAAGTAGGAAGTAGGAAGGCGAAAGGATGAAGCGGGAAGACGGAAGGATGAATTAGAAGCGATTCTCTCATCATCTTCGTGGCTCAAGTTGCCTGGCTCAGTGGCTCATGGATTCATCAAATCATCGAATAAATGGACCAATGAAATAATGAACCGATGAATCAACCAGTTGCTCTCTTCGCTTCATTCTTCCGCCTTCCCACTTCCGACTTGCCTTTCGGTTGCGCTTGGGCAAATGCATGGGATAACATGCGCTGGCGTGTAAAAAACTTTCCCCGATTAGATTGAAGTCAAGATGCTGGCGAGGCGCGGCGTGTGCCCTCTCTCGTCATGAGTTGGAGCGATCAGACTGTGAGCAGTTGGGTGGTCCAGGAAACGGTGTGCACCGCGACGGGCGAAGAGCAGCAGGCTTTGCGAGTCTCGCCTCAAGCCGAAGCCAAAGAGCGGCAGTTGCGTGCGCTCTTTCAAAACATGGGTTCTGTGCTGGTCGCTTTCTCAGGCGGAGTTGACAGCACCTACGTCGCTTACATCGCGACACGCGAGTTGGGCGAGCGTGCCCTCTGCGTGACGGGCGAATCGGCCAGCCTCTCGCAGCATCAACGCGAAGAGACGCCGCGCATCGTCGAGCAGTTCGGCCTCCGACACGAAATCATTAACACGGAAGAACTCGACGACCCGCGCTATCAAGCCAACGCGCCCGACCGCTGCTATTTTTGCAAGACGGAACTCTACGGTAAACTCGCGCCGCTCGCCTCTGAGCGCGGACTGGCCTGCGTCGTTGACGGTTCGACGACGGATGACCTCGGCGATTATCGTCCGGGGCGCGCGGCTGCCAGCGAGCGGGACGTACGCAGCCCGCTCATAGAAGTCTCTATGAGCAAGAGCGAGGTCCGCGAGTTGAGCCATCGCGCGGGGCTGCCCACCTGGGACAAACCCGCGAGTCCGTGTCTTTCATCACGCATAGCCTACGGCACGCCCGTCACCATCGCGCGCCTCAAGACCGTGGACACTGGCGAAGAGGTCATGCGCCGTCATGGCTTTAAAGAATTTCGCGTGCGCCATCACGATAATCTCGTGCGGCTCGAAATCGCGCCATCGGAATTGGACCGGGCGCTCAAGCGCGAAGTGATTGACCAACTCGCAAAAGAGTTTCGCGCGCTCGGCTTTCGCTACATCACGCTCGACCTCCACGGCTATCGCACCGGCGCGATGAACGAAGGCTTGAAAATGGAATAGACAGTGGACAGTTTTGAGTTTTCAGTAAAGACAACTTGCTTTTATCTGAAAACTCAAAACTCAAAACTGTGGTTAGTCATGATACATCGAGAGAGATTTTTGCGGGGAGTTGTCAGCGCGCGTGGGCTGAGGGGGATGCTTCTTTGCTTGCTGGTCGTGTGTGTTGCGTGTGGGGTCGCGTTGGGCCAATCGGGTCGGCGGAGTGGGAAGCAGGGCGATGCGACGCCGTCGCAGTCTCAAGCGGTGCAGAAGGATGAGACGGCGACTTCCAGCGTCAATCCGGTTGAGACTGCGAAGCTCTCTCTGTTCGTGGCGGACCATTTTCCGAGCGATGAGATTCCTTCCAGCGTCGCGCGTGAGATCGTCCAGAGTTTCTACGGGCGCTTGCGTGAACGCTCGGATGCTATCGCGGTCACCTGGGAACGAGACCTGAGCCGCAAAGATGCCGTCGAGCGAGCGAGGAAAGTCCAACGTACTTTCGTGGTCTGGCTGCAAGTGCAGGTGGACACGCCGGAAGGGGGTCGCGCCAGCCGCGAGGAGAGCGATTACGAGACTCTCGCCACCACTTACGTCGTCTTTATGCCGGGCACGGCGGAGGTCAAGACGGAAGGCAGAGTCTATTATCAACAGCTTAACGGGCGCGCTCTGAATGACAGCAAGAATCGCAGGCGCAGGCGGCCTCCTCCCTTGCGGCTGCCCGCAGAGGAGACGCTTGAGGGAGTGGGGCGCGCGGCGGCTGACCGCGTGCTCGCATCTTTCAAAGACCAACTGCCGCCGTCTCAGCCTTAGAGCATTGGCGAATGTGCCGTCAGGAGCGTTCTGAGGCGTTGAACTCTCAAACGGTAATCTCAAATTCTTGATGACCAACGACGGAGATGATTATGGTAACTGCAATGGTGGATGACATAAAGCAGGTCAGGGAAGACAATCCTTTCGAGTCCATGATGTCGCGCTTTGACCGCGCGGCCCAACTGCTCGAACTTGATGAAGACCTCTACGCCGTCATGCGCGTGCCGAACCGCGAGTTGAAGGTCTACATCCCGACGCGCATGGACTCCGGGCGCATCCAGGTCTTCGAGGGTTTCCGCGTCCAGCACAACTTTGCGCGCGGGCCTGCCAAGGGCGGCATCCGCTACTCGCCGGATGTCAATATTGACGAGATCCGCGCCCTCGCCGCCTGGATGACCTGGAAGTGCGCGGTCGTCAACGTCCCTTTCGGCGGCGCGAAGGGCGGCATCATCTGCGACCCGTCGCAAATGTCTCTCGGCGAGATCGAACGCATGACCCGCCGGTATGCCGCCGAGTTGATAGATTTCATCGGCCCGGAAAAGGACGTGCCCGCGCCTGATATGAATACCAACGAACAGACGATGGCCTGGATTATGGACACCTACTCCATGCACGCGCGCCATACCGTGACCGCCGTCGTGACGGGCAAGCCCGTGGACCTCGGCGGCTCTTCCGGCAGACGCGAGGCGACGGGGCGCGGCATCCTCTTCGTTATCAACGAGGCCATCAAGCGTTTCAAAATGGTTCCGCCCTCGACCCGCGTGGTCGTCCAGGGGTCCGGCAACGTCGGCGGCATCGGCGCGCGACTGCTCCACGAGGCGGGCTATAAAGTGGTCGCCATCTCGGATGTCCACGGCGGCATCTACAACCCGAACGGGATAGATATTCCCGAAGCGCTCAAGCATTTACAGCAGACGCGCTCGTTTGAGGACTTCGCGGGCGTGGACCGCGTGAGCAATTCCGAACTGCTCGAAATAGAGTGCGATGTGCTCGTCCCAGCCGCCACCGAAAACCAGATTACTTCGCATAACGCCGACAAAATCAAGTGCAAAGTGCTGGCCGAAGGGGCCAACGGGCCGACCACCGCCGCCGCCGATGAAATCCTGCATAATAACGGCGTCTTCGTCATTCCAGATATTCTGGCGAACGCGGGCGGCGTGACCGTTTCCTACTTCGAGTGGGTACAGGACCGGATGGGCTATTTCTGGCGCGAGGATGTCGTCAACGAGCGGCTTCAGGATAAGATGGTCGCCAGTTTTAACGACCTCTGCCGCTACGCGGACTCGCACACGGTGGACACACGAACCGCCGCTTACATGCTGGCGATTGACCGCGTGGCCTACGATACACGCATGCGGGGGATTTACGCGTGACGGAAAAAACATATGGGGTTTTTGGGCTAAGTTGTGAAAAAGTCTTGATTTCCGCTCGAATGTAGAGTATGGTCTGGCGGATTCGGTATGTGTGCGGAAGTCTATCCTTTGCAAAAATTGGACGCTCACACACATTCTGAAAAGTTGACAGTGGGCATCTGTTTTCGTATAAACAATGCGCATTGGTGGCAATAGAAATAAACCTGAACAGTTGAGAGGCGCGAAAGAGGCAGTGATAACGCCCGAACAGAGTGGTCAATAGACTGCTCGGCTCCTCTCGCTGCTCCGCTCCATCTACAAGACGTGTCTAGTCGAGGGCGGGAGCAGTTCTTAAACTTTGTCGTGTACGCTTGTAGCTGGAGCGTCCGCGCCTTGCAAGGAAATTGACGGTCATCGCGTGATGCCCTTGATGAATGTATAGATGAAACAAGAGCTTCAACAAAACTGTCATAGTCTTCTCAGGCCCGGTCGCACTATACGAAATTTTCTATACTCATTTCGCAGGAGGAATGCGATGAGACTCGCGAGAAGAGCGCTCTTTGCCGCGCTTGTTATGTTGGTGCTGTGTGCCGCAGCATCAGCCCAAACTTTAAGGGATGAGAATGATCCGAGAAATCAATCTCCTTCCGTAGGCACGGGCGGCCCCGAAGGTGGACCCACCGGACTCTTCACCATTTATGATGGTGCCACGATCCGCAAAGGTGAATTCACTTTCAGCATCGCCTACTCCAACTTTGACCGCGATCCAGGTAACGTTGACATTAGCGATATACCGCTCAGTTTCAACGTCGGCCTCAACGACCACATAGAGTTGTTCTTCAAGACCAACGCTTATCGTGGCATCAAGGTCAACAGTCCTTTAAACCTTTCCGGCTTTTATCTGCCGAACTCCCAGGTCAATTGCGGAACCCTGTCTTCGACCGGCTCTGCATCGAGGGGCACCAGTGGGCTGTGCAGCCCGGCGGCGATAGTTCAGTTTCCGACCGGACCATCGGTCGGCAATCTGGGCAACCTGGCCGTCTTCCGCCCGCTCAATAACCAGCCGTTCGTGCAGTTTCCGTTTATCGGCGGTTCGGCGGGCACGTTCCTTCAGGGACCCGGAGCGCGTGGGACACCGTTCGGTTTCCCAGGCTTCAGCGCCAGCTTAGGGCCAGCCGTCTCCAGTTCTAACAGCGGCAGCTTCAGCGCGGCGGATAACTTCCCCGGCATCGGTTCGCCGGTCGGCAGCATCCTGCCGGGCATCGTACTGTCCACAGTGACCCTGCCTTGCACCGCCTTGACCGGCGCTTGCAATCCGTTCGGTGGCGGCACGCCTTTGAATCCGCTCGTCGTCCCGACGACCTTCACGATTGCGCCGACCTATTTGCCTGACGCGCCTTTCGTCAACCGGCTCTATGGCGAATCGAGCTTTACCAACTATGTGGCGGGCGCGAAGATTCGCCTGACGAATCCGAACAATCCTTTGGGCGTCGGCGTCATTCCGTTCTATCGCTGGTACCCGGACAAGGGCGACAGCTTTAGCGGATTCAACCAGATGCAGCGCGGCGCGGGGCCGGGCGGGAGCATCGGCGACTTTGGCCTCATCGGATTTATTGATGGGCGTCTGAGCCGTTCGGTGAACATCTCTGCCAACTTCGGCTACATCCTGAACAGCAATCCGAAGAGCGACTTTGGCGGGAGCCGTGAGTTCGTGCTCCTTGATAGACCAGATGAAATCATCGCGGGCGTCGGCTTTGACTTCCCCGTGACCAAGCATTTCCAGCCGGTGGCGGAGTTGCGTTCGACACAGTATGTGGCCGGACGCACGCCGAACGCTTTTGAGAATAGCCCGGTTGATGGCTTGATCGGTTTCAAGGTTTATCCGAGACGCTGGTGGGGCCTCGGCCTTGCTTATCGTCGTCACTTGAACCAGCAGGATCGGTCCCTGTTCAGTGGCAGTAACTTCAACACACAGATTAACCAGGTCTCAGGCATCTTCGTCCCCGGACGTGGAGTCGTCATCGTTCCAGGCACGACGCGCCCGGCGACGACGAACGGCTTCCCGAACAGCTTCAACGAGTCTGATGACCCGAACGGCTTTATCGTGCAGCTTTGGGCTGGTCGCCGCAACGCGCGCGCGCCCTCCATCCTGCCGAACCAGCCGCCGACGGTCACTCTCTCGTCTTCCGGTTCGACGATTACACTGGGCTGCCCGCCGGGGACTTCCAACCCGAACTGCCAGGCCAGCGCCAGCCAGACCGTACAGTTGACGGCCAACGCGACTGACCCGGACGGCGATACGCTGCTCTACACGTATACGACCACGGGCGGACGCATCACGGGCGAAGGCCCGAACGTCAGCTGGGATTTGACGGGCGTCACGCCCGGCACTTACACGGCTTCGGTGGAAGTTGATGACGGCTGCGGCTGCATCTCCTTCTCTTCGACGCAGGTGACGGTTAATGCTTGCACGGGTTGCGTCCCGCCATGCCCGACGGTCAACGTCAGTTGCCCCGACAGCGTGGATCAAGGCGCACCGATAACCTTCACGGCCAACGTCAGCGGTGGTGATCCGAATCTGACTGTCACCTACAACTGGTCAGTCTCAGCCGGAACCATCAGCAGCGGTCAGGGTACGTCCTCAATTACGGTTGATACCACCGGCATCGGCGGTCAGACCGTGACGGCCACAGTGGAACTCGGCGGCGTCGAGCCGACCTGCACGAGAACCGCTTCATGCACGACCTCGGTTCGCACTCCGCCACAGACATGTCGCAAGTTCGATACGTACGGCAACATCAAGTTCAACGATGAGAAAGCACGTCTCGATAACTACGCCATCCAGTTGCAGAATGAACCGGGTTCGACGGGTTACATCATCGCCTACGGCGCTTGCAGTGGCGAAGGTCAGGCCCGCGCGGATCGTGCGAAGGACTATCTGGTTAATACGCGCGGCATTGATGCCGGACGTATTATCACGATCAATGGCGGCTGTCGGTCCGAACTGACGGTCGAACTCTGGATTTGCCCGCAGGGTGCGCCTGCGCCATCTGCGGACACATCCGGCACGGTTGATCCTTGCCCCGAATGCCAGGTGAAGAAGCCGCGCAAGCCGCGCCCGCGCCATCGTCGCGTTCGTGGCGGGAGCGAGGAAGAGGAGTAATCCGTCGGACGGACGACTGCTCTCCGGCTAAAACCTGAAACGTTTGCGTTTCTTTGATGATGAGACGCGACTACTTCCGAACACGGGCGATGTTTCTCTCTCAAGAGAAGCATCGCCCGCTTCGCTTTAAACTTCACTCGCGTGCGGGCGATTATCTGCCTGTGAGGATGCCTTGAATACAACCGCTCTCCGTGCCTGTCGCATCCTACAGCCGTCTGCCAGGACCCCTTGAGAGGGGTCGTTTGGTTGGTTTAAAATTTACTGTGCAAACTATTTAGCGCCCGCCGGGGCGCATCACTCAAGAGTTCTGAGACGAGACGGAAACGGATGGTGACCCGACAAATGAAACGAATCTTTTTATTGCTCATTCTACTCGCGCTCCTGGCCCCTGCCTTCGCGCCCGGCGGCTTTCATGCGCAGGCCGCGACGGGTGACAATCCGGCGGCTGAGGGGCCTGGCAAGTATGTCATGGACTGGCACACGACGGGTCCGACGGGCGGCGATGTGCGCGGGCTGGTAGTTGATCCGAGCGATGCCCAACGCTTCTATTTCGGGACTCTGGACGGTCAGATTTACACGTCCGCCGATGGCGGCCAGCAATGGCGGATGCTCGTCAACTTCAATCGTCCGAAGCTCTTTGTGGACCACATCATCGTAGACCCGCGCGATTCCAAAATTATCTATGTGGCGACCCATCGTCACAAAGACCCGGGCGGTTTTTTCAAGTCAACGGACGGCGGCCAGACGTGGCGCGAGTCAACGGAACTTAAAAACCAGGCGCTCCATTCATTGGCCCAATCTTCAAAGAATCTGGACCTGCTCCTCGCTGGGACCAACGATGCGATCTATCGTTCGCTCGACTCAGGCGAGACGTGGGAGCGTATGCCCGCCTCTGCCAACAGTCCGACCAAGGTCGAATCGCTCGCGATAGACCCGCGCGACGCGAACACTATTTATGCGGGGACCTGGTATTTGCCTTACAAGACGACCGACGGGGGCAACAGTTGGAACATCGTCAAGAACGGCATCATAGATGACTCTGACGTTTTTGCGATTGACATAGACCATCTGAACCCAGATCATATCATCGCCTCTGCGTGCAGCGGTATTTATGAGACGAAGAACGCTGGCGAGCAGTGGCACAAGGTCCAGGGCATCCCTTCGCAGTCGCGCCGCACGCGCGCCATCATGCAGCATCCTTCCGTGCGGGGTCTCGTCTTCGCGGGCACGACCGAAGGCTTCTGGCGCTCCACCAACGGCGGCGACTCCTGGATGCTGACGACCTCCAGAAAGCTTGAGATAAATTCCATCGCGGTCCATCCGAGCAATCCGCAAACCGTCTACATCGGCACGAACAACTACGGCGTGATGGTCTCGCATGATGCGGGCAAGACGTTCGTCCCGACCAATGGCGGCTACAGCGGGCGCTTCGCCAACTTTATTCTGCCCGACCGCGAGCAGCCACATCGCATCTATGCCACGACCATCAACACCGCGACGGGCGGCGGCTTCTTTTTCATCAGCGATGATAACGGCGAGACGTGGCAACCCTCTATGCGCAACATGCCGGATCGTCTCATCAGTTTGAATTCCATCATGCAGGACGACCGCGACGCCAACATCATTTATCTGGGCACGAACAGCGGTCTCTATCGGTCGCTTGATAGAGGCGCGTCATGGTCGCCGATTGGTGCGCCGAGTCCCGCCGAGCCTTCAACGAAGCCCGTCAAAAAACGCGCCAGGAGAGGGACCGCGCGGGGGACTGCGCGAAGCGGACAACCATCCGCCGCGCCCACCGTCGCCACCATCAAACCGCAGCTTGACATAGTCAAACGCGCGCAGGCGGCGCTCAATTCGGCGGGTTACGATGTCGGCACGCCGGACGGGCAGGCCGGACCCAGGACCACCGCCGCGCTCAGACAATTTCAGACGGCCAAAGGCATCTCCGTCTCCGGCACGCTGGACGCGGAGACTCTCAACGCGCTTGGCTTAGGCGGCGGCGCGCAGGGGACTGATGACAAGGGACCGACTCTGGCCCTCACGGATGCGGTCAACGCGCTGGCGCACACTTACGATTACCCGGACGGTCGCGCGGGCATTCTGGCCGCGACGAACGCTGGACTCTATCGTACTTACGACCCGACCATCGGATGGGAAAAACTTTCTTATGGTCCGGGCCTTGATACGCGCACGACCTGTCTCTCGACCAGTTCGCAGAATCCTAAAACCATCTGGGCGGGGACGGCCACTTCGGGTGTCATCGTCTCGCGCGACGGCGGCGCGACCTGGGACCGCGTGGCGGGTATCCAGACGGATGCTCCCGTGGGCGTCATCGTGCAATCCAAGCAGCAATCCGCACACATCTACGTCGGGACCAAGCAGACACTCTATCTTTCGCGCGATGGCGGTGAACACTGGACGAGACGCGGCGGCGGTCTGCCCTACGGCGATTACACAAGCATTCTCATCAACCCGCGCAACACGGACGAGGTCTTCGCGGGTAACGCTTATGAGAACGGCGGCGGCGTCTATCATTCTACGGACGCGGGCATGACCTGGATGCGCGTAGACCCGCTCGATTCCAGGTTGCCGAGCCAGCGTATCTGGGCGCTCGCCTTCGACACGAATAATCCGAACAGGCTTTTCGTCGGCTCACACTCGGCAGGAGTCTACGTCGCGGAACACGCGGGAGGCGGCTCTCTCGCGGCAGAACAGTAAAAAATAGTAAGCAGTAAACAGTAAGCGATAAGCAGTTAAAAACAGGTGGTTATTAACTGCTTATCGTTTACTGTTTACTGCTTACCACCTATCGCTTACCTTCGGAATTGCTTCGGATAGCTTGACATGGTATCCGTGGGCCGTGTACATTTGCGAACCTACCCGGTCAAGCGGCCAGTGGTAGTCGGACCAAGCGGGTGACTACGGGCACGGCGGAAATTGAAACACTATTAATCCTCCATTTCCAACTTCTAACGGCTCGCAATATCGCCTCAGCTTTTCGATTCCGACTCATCGCTACCAGGATTTAAAAACATGGCCGCTCGAACTTAGCAGCCCATGCATGTTCAGTCATGCCTGTGCGGCCTCTTCGAGTGCCGGGTAAGCGATGCTCTCCTCAGGCGAGCAGCGTAATTTTTGAAGGAGTCCGACCTAAAATCTGCATGTCCACCGAAGAACCAAAGCCGAATAACGGCGAGGCCACCAACAACCAATCTTCAACCGGCGAAACTCAAGCGACCTCGCCCTCTGCCAACGAACCCGGCAATGCCAGCAATAGCAGCAGCGCAACCGCTTCCGCTGCGCCAGCGCAGGCCCCGGCTTCCGAGCCGACTGCATCCGAGCCAGCCGCTTCCGAGCCATCTGCTTCGACGCCCGCCGCCTCTACGAATCCCGCTCCCGCTCCCGCCGCTCAAACGAGCGCGGCCAGCAATAACAACAACGATGATGAAGAGGATCAGCGCTCCAGTTCCGATATAGACTTCGGACAGCTTCTGGACCAATTCGAGCAGGAGCAGGCCGCCTTTCAGGAAGGCGAAGTCGTGCGCGGGACAGTCGTCGGCATCACAGAGCGCGGCGTGGTCATTGACTTCGGCTATAAGTCCGAAGGCATTGTCCCGCAGAACGAGTTCATGGAGAACGGCCAACTCACAGTCAAGCGCGGCGACGAAGTTGATGTGCTCGTCAAGAGCATGGAGACGCACGAGGGCTTTCCTGTCCTCTCTCGCGCCGACGCTGTCCGCATGAAGGCTTGGGACGAACTTGAGAAGGCACACGCGGAAGGCAGACCCGTCAAAGGGCGCATCACCGAGCGCATCAAGGGCGGCCTGCGCGTGGACATAGACGGCATCGCGGCTTTTCTGCCGGGTTCGCAGGTGGACACGCGTCCAGTGCGTAACCTCGACAGCTTTCGCAACCAGGAGATAGAGGCCCGCGTCATCAAGCTCAATCGCAAACGGTCCAACGTCGTGCTCTCGCGCAAGGCCGTGCTCGAAGAGCAGAACGCGGATAAGAAGGGCGCGACGCTCAACCAGATTGAAGAAGACATCATCGTTGAGGGTCAGATTAAGAACCTCACGGACTACGGTGCGTTCGTTGACCTCGGAGGCATTGACGGCCTCTTGCACGTCACGGACATGTCCTGGGGTCGCCTGCAAAATCCCGCAGAGCTATTCAAGGTTGGCGATACCGTACAGGTCAAGGTTCTCAAATTCGACCGCGACCGCGAGCGCGTCTCGCTCGGCTATAAACAACTTCTGCCAGACCCCTGGGCCAGCATCGAAGAGCGCTATCCCATAGGGAAGCGCATGAACGGCAAGGTGGCGAGCGTCGCGGACTACGGCGCGTTCATCGAACTCGAACCGGGCGTCGAAGGTCTCGTCCACGTCTCCGAGATGAGTTGGTCCAAACGCGTCAAACATCCGAGCAAACTGGTCAACGTCGCGGACGATGTGGAGGTCGAAGTCCTCAGTATTGATCCGAAGGCGCGTCGCATCAGCCTCGGCATGAAACAGGTCCAGGCCAACCCCTGGCAGACCTTGAACGAGCGTTACCATCAGGGCGACCGCGTGCATGGACGCGTGCGTAACCTGACGGACTTCGGCGCGTTTATAGAAGTCGAGGACGGCGTTGACGGGCTGGTTCACGTCTCGGATATTTCGTGGGCCAAGCGCATCAAGCATCCCGGCGAAGTGTTGAAGAAGGGCCAGGAGATAGAGGCCGTCATCACCAGCATTGATACGGAGAATCGTCGTCTCTCGCTCTCCATCAAAGACCTTGAGCCGAACGCCTGGGAACGCTTCGTGACAGAGCACAAACCCGGCGACATCGTGCATGGCAAGATCGCTCGCTTTGCCAACTTCGGCGCGTTCGTCGAACTGGCGGATAACCTGGAAGGCTTGTGTCACATCTCGGAACTCGCGGACGAGCGTGTAGAGAAGCCGGAAGACGTGGTCCAATTGGGCCAGGAAATGGACTTCAAGATTCTACGCATTGACGCGGAGGCCAAGAAGATAGGTCTCTCCGCTCGCGCCGTCGGCAAAGATGAACCCGTCGTTGATACCAAGACTTATTCTTCGGAGGTCGGCAGCGGGATGGCAAGCCTGGGCGAACTGGCAGACTTCTTCGGCAACAAAGGCGGCTCAAACGAAGAAGAACGCTAACCGGAAGGTCAAAGTAAAAGGTCAAAGTCAAAGGTGAGGCGGGAGCCAGCTTTTATTGAAAAGCGGTTTCCGCCTCACTTTTATCTTTTACCTTTGGCCTTTGCTTAATTGTTGCCTGTAAGCGGTTTGCGTCTTGCGGGCGGTCAATGTTTTCTGCTACTGTACCAGAAGTGCGGGTCTTCCTCCCGGTGTAAAATTTGCTGCTGTTATTCCTGGACCGATAAGGTCATTGGGGCTGGTCCACAGCCTTTTGCCAGACAGTGAGGTGATGCATGACGAAAGCGGAACTGGTTGAAGATGTCGCGAAGGCGGCTGAGTTGACCAAGAAGGATGCCGAGCGACTGGTCGAGATAGTCTTCGAGTCTATTATCGAAACCTTGAATCAAGGCGAGAAGATAGAGCTTCGCGGCTTCGGCAGTTTTCGCGTACGAGAGCGCGGCGCGCGGCGCGGTCGCAATCCCAAGACCGGAGACCCCGTCAACATCCCTGCCAAACGCGTCCCTTATTTCAAGCCCGGCAAGGAACTCAAAGAACTCATCAACGAAGAGGCCGCGCCCGCTCCTTCAACTGCTGCGACAGCGACGCCTTCATCTGCGGAGACGACCGCCGAGACCAGCGCAGGAAGCGGCGAAGACAATCCGACATCAACGGTTATCTAGTCCAAACGCGACATCAAAAGGGCCAAGGAGGTGAGCGCTCTTGGACAGATTGTGGAGTCCCTGGCGATACGATTACATCAACTCAGGCCCAGGTGAGAAAAAAGATTCCGAGACCTCTCCTTGCGTCTTCTGCTCGATGTTCGTTGATGCGCCCGAACTGGACCAGAAAAACTCCATCCTTCATCGCGCCGCGCACAATTTCATAGTCCTCAACATCTATCCTTACATCAGCGGCCATCTACTCATCGTGCCTTACACGCATCTGGCGGACCTGGACGCCGCGCCGAAAGAAGTGACGGACGAATTGATGGACCTCACCAAGCGTTGCCAGACGGCCCTGCGCGAAGCCTATCGCCCGCAGGGCTTCAACCTCGGCATGAATCTGGGCAAGGCCGCAGGCGCAGGCGTCGCGGAACATTTTCACCTCCACATCATGCCCCGCTGGACCGGCGACACAAACTTCATGACCACCATCGGCGAAACACGCGTTCACCCCGAAGACCTCGCCACCACCTACCGCAAACTGCACGGCAAGATATAAAAGAGTCTGGAGTCTCAGAGTCAGGAGTCGTGAGTCAAAAGCTCAAAGCAAGTTCTTGTTTTTGACTCATCTTGTTTTTGACTCTTGACTCAGAGATTCCTGACTCTCGACTCTGGACTGTTCATTGCTTTCTTGAGATGGCTTCGTCTTCAACTTCACCGGCTCTGTTGATGGGGATTTCGGAGGGTTTGCTGTAGCTGACGCCGCGTTCTTCTGTGTCGAGTTCGGCTGGCGGGAGGGCTGGAAGCGAGCCTGTGAGGGGCGGCGGGTTGAATCCAGGATAGTCTATGCGCGCGTGATAGATGGCCGTCAGAGAGGTACTGATGGCGTCGCGTATCGTCGTCAATTCGAGCAGGGTGATATTGCATTCGTCCAGTTGTCCATCGCTGATGATGGCATCCACTATCTTGTTGACGATGGCGCGGATGTTTTCCGGGTCGGGCCGGGAGAGGGAACGCGCGGCGGCCTCGCAGGAATCCGCGATCATCATGATGGCCGCTTCCTTGAACTGCGGTTTTGGACCAGGATAACGAAACTCTGCTTCGTCAACCTCTTCGCCTTCGGCGGCGTGCGCCTGTGCCTTGCGTAGAAAAAAATGGAGCGTGCGCGTGCCGTGATGTTGCGGGATGAAATCGGAAATCTGTTTGGGAAGATTAATCTCCTTCGCCAGCTTGAGTCCGTAGGTGACGTGGCTGGTGATGATGCGCGCGCTCTGTGTCGGGCGCAGGCGGTCGTGTGGGTTGTTGCCCAGTTGATTCTCTACGAAGTAATCAGGCGCGCCGATTTTTCCTATGTCGTGATAGAGCGCGCCGATGCGTGCGAGCAGAGGGTTAGCCCCGACCGCGCGGCAGGCTTCTTCCGCGAGTTGGCCCACGGCGTGCGAGTGCTGGTTTGTGCCGGGCGCACGCAGGGCCAGTTGTCCGAGAACGGGCAGGTCCGCGTTCGAGAGTTCCAGCAGTTTGACATCCGTGAGAATGCCGAAGAGCGATTCATTGATGGGCAAGCCTCCGGCTGTGAAGACCGCTGTGAGGAGACCTCCGAGGATGCCGCAAGCCACGGCGAGCAGGAGCGTGTTGAGCGTTAAGGGTTGCTGCGCGTAAGCCAGCACCGCGACAGCCATGAGAGCGTTGACCCCGCCGACGATGAGACCCGCGAGCGTGACGGATTGACGTTCTCTATAACGTCCTATGCCGTAGATGGCCGCCGACGATGAGATGATGGCGTAAAAGGCTTGTGCCATCCCGCTCGGCGCGAGCAGGCCCGCGAAGAGCGCGACGATTAAAGCTGTAATCAAAGCGAGTTGAGTGTCCACCAGCAGCGCGACGAGGAGCGCGGCGGCGGCGAAGGGAATGGCGAAGTTCCAGATGGTCGGGTCGTTGAGCGGGGCGCGCATCGTTTGCGCCGTGATGCTGTCGGAGACGGTGAAGCCGACGCGCATAAAGATGGTCTCGACGACGACGGCGGAACCGATCAGCGCGTAGGCTTTTTTCGGAGAGAGCGTGAGATTGACCGAGGTGCTGCGATGCTCCGTGAATCTCCACGCGGCCCAGTAAATCGCCGCGACCATGAAGAGCAATCCGAAGAGATGATGCCAGGGCCGCCCCGTACGACCGTAAGAACGTATCGCGGCAAACTGCGCGAGCATCGGCTGCGTCACTGTATCGCCTTCACGCGCGACGACCTGATTGCGTTTGAGCGAAATCGGGAGAGGGATAATCTTGCTCGCGGCGGCCTCCTTGACGGCCTCCGTCGTCGCCTGGTCGAAGACGACCGTCGGCTTGATGAGCGGCAGCATCGCTGCGGCCAGCACAGACTGTTCCTCCTGCGACCAGTTCTTGAGTTGCGTGATGCGCGCCAGCAGATTGTGCCTCGCCGTGGAGAGCGGAATCATACGAGTGCCGGGGATGGGCACGATAGTTTGCTTGTCAGGATTGCTGCCGTCCGCGAGGACTATCTCCGGCTTGAGATGCTCCGCGACGCTGTCTTCATAAATATATCCGCCCAGCGTCTCGCGTATCATCCCCTTCAATCGTTCCAACTCGCTCGCGTCGAAGCGATGCGCGATAATTGCGCGCGCGACTCCGGGGCCGCCTTCGCCTGACCATGCGGGTTCCTTCTTCGCCACGATGTGTTGCTCGGCCTGTTTTCGCAAATCTTCCCAGGCGTTGGCGAAAGCCTGCGCGGAATTTTCCGCGCGCGAAGGATAATAATTGAAGACTGGACGCGCGGCTTCCCTCGCAGCCTCGCGGCGTCTCTCCGTCTCAGTGATGTCGAGGTTGGCGATGTCTGCGGGCGCGATGACGGTCCTGTGGACCACGTCGCCCTCTTTGTAGGTCTCCACCGTCCCGCGCGAATAATTGGAGACGAGCAGCAAGGTCGTGATGATGACGAGCGACGCGAAGCCTATGAAGAAACGCGCCGTCGGCGAGACCCATTTGAGGGAGCGTGCGGACAGGGCGGACAGGGCGTTGCGCGCTCTGTCCATCTTTGAGGTGAAACGGGGGCGTTGATTGCTCATCTCAACTTCGGGTGGCGAACTCCACCGGCTCCTCCGTTTCTGCTGGCCTGGGGCCAGAGCTTTTCTGGTCCACTAAATCGCGCGCCAGCAGAGCGCCGATTCTTTCCAGCATGGGCCGCATGGTCTGTGGTTCGAGGGCGGAAATCTTGAGGCATTCACGCGCGCCGTTCTCTGACGCCTGGCGGATGACGGCCTCCATCAAATCCGCTTCGACGAGGTCCGCTTTGTTGAAGACGGCGAGGCGCGGTATCTGTTCATAGTGAAGTTCGCTCAAAATTCTTTCGACGGATTCCAGTTGCTGAGGCCAGCGCGGATTGCTCGCGTCAACCAGATGTATGAGCAGGTCGCTGTCACTAATCTCTTCGAGCGTGGCGCGAAAGGCCGCGAGCAGGTCCGGCGGCAGGTCGCGTATAAATCCGACGGTGTCGTTGATGATGACCTCCTGCTCGCGCGGCAGGCGCAGGCGTCTGGAAGTCGGGTCGAGCGTGGCGAACATGCGTTGCTCCGCGTGGACGTGGCTCTGCGTGAGCATGTTGAGCAGCGTGGATTTTCCGGCGTTGGTATAGCCGACGATGGAGACGACCGGAAATTCGCGGCGGATGCGCTCCTTACGGCGTTCCTGCCGCCGACCGCGCAGGTGCTCAATCTCTTTTTCGAGTCGGCTGATGCGGTCGCGCACGCGGCGGCGGTCCGTTTCCAGTTTAGTTTCGCCGGGGCCGCGCCCGCCGATGCCACCCGCCAATCTTGAGAAGGCGGAATCATGGCCCACGACAAGGCGCGGGAGTAGATATTTTAACTGGGCCAATTCCACCTGAATCTTGCCTTCGCGCGATTGCGCGCGTTGAGCGAAAATATCCAGAATCAATTGCGCGCGGTCAATCACTTTGAGGTCCGTCGCTTCGGAGACTGAGCGGACCTGCGCGGGCGATAGCTCGCGGTCGAAGACCATCAGATCCGCGCCGAGTTGCAGCGCGCGGACCAGTAATTCTTCCAGCTTGCCTTTTCCCAACACGGTGCGCGGGTCAATCTTCGTGCGACGTTGAATGATGCGGTCCTGGACCACCACGCCAGCGGAAGTCGCAAGCTCCTGCAATTCGTCCATAGACTCTTCTGCGTCCGCGAGCAAGCCCGTCGTAACCCCGACCAGAATCGTCCGGTCGCGCACGTCCGCGCGCCGCGTGGCGCGACGATTGCGCGCCATCTCTTCCTCCAAAGAATTTATCAGCGCGAGAAAATCCACATCGAGTTGAGAGGGAATCCGTGGCTCAAGAAAAGCGTAGGGCTGCGCCTTGGCCTCAGCATCGAGTTCGGCGACGGTCGTCGGCAGGAGATGCGCCGCGCGCACCATCCCAGGCAGGCCCGTGCGGTCATTCACATCGAGCGAGACCATCAAATCGAGCCTCAAGAGAGCGAGGTCCGTGAGGTCGTCCTGCGTCAACTCTTCGCCGCGCAGGTGCGTATGTATGCAGCGCAATCCGCGAAAGCGGTCTTCGGCCACGCGCGTGCGCTTGAGGTCCGGCAGTTCTATCCGCCGCGCATCGCCGACGACGACATACTCCACATAACCTTTACGGTCTATCAACGCGCCGATCTGCCTGCGCGTCTCGAAAGAGAGTTCGGTCATCTGCCGGGCAAACTCCGGCGTCACGATCTCGTGCGGCGAGATGCGGCGCGAATACAACTTTTCAATTCGACGTAGCTGGTTAGTTTTCAGCCCTTGCGTGTTTCCGTGTACGTTACTGATCGTCTTACCCTCCAACACACAACAGTCAGGAGTCTGAGAGTCTCGGAATCATGAGTCAAAGACAAGCTCTTGCTTTTGACTTCAGACTCCAGACTCTCAGACTCCTGACTGTTGTGTGTGTAGTTACAAAAAGATTGAAGCGAGCGGGGTGTGTCGGACGCCATGTGAAATCTTTGGAAATTGCTCCGCGAAATTCCTTCGCTTAGTCGCTTGAGCATTGCGAAATTTGGTCTGACGCCGCCAGCGTGCCTGAAAGCACATCAACGCCCCTTCTCAGGAGCGTCGCGATAAAGGCTTAACCTGAACGAATTATAGCATAACCATCTCCAACCTGAAGCCGCAAACTCACGCGGCGGCCCCCTCCTGCACCCGCTCGCCAAACAGCGCGCAATTAGACACCGCTCGCGCCCGCGTCGTATCATGAAAAGTCTAGAGTCTCGGAGTCAGGAGTCAGAAGTCAAAAACGGTCGCCTTTAGCTTTCCCGGTTGACTTCGACTTTTAAACTTGAGTCCTTAAACTTCAACCCCTCTTCTGACTCATGACTCTAGACTCCTGACTCCTGACTGTTCCTTTGGAGAGTGTGATGAGCCTGGTGGGGCGGATTGTGCGGATTGATCCGGCGGCGGGGATACCCGGCGGCGAGGTGGCCGTGGACTGCGATAAGTTCGATACGAGCAGCCTGCGGCTGTGCCGCGTCTGGTTCGACGCGGTCTCGGAGAGATTGGTCGCGGCCTCTCCGCGCCGCGTGCTGGCGATTGTGCCTGACCTGAATTTCGGCGGCGAAGTGGATGTCTCGCTCGACAACGGGACGGAGCATTCGGAACCCGCTCGCTTCATCGCCGGGACGAAGCTCGCGGAAGACCTGCACC
Organism: Pyrinomonadaceae bacterium; assembly: GCA_036009045.1. Classification (GTDB taxonomy): domain Bacteria; phylum Acidobacteriota; class Blastocatellia; order Pyrinomonadales; family Pyrinomonadaceae; genus DASYML01. Next base: position 13,376 of record DASYML010000094.1, on the reverse strand, counting down.
CTGTCGCCAATCCCGCTTTCGATCCTGACGACGGAGCGCTCTACGTGACGCGTTCAGGCTCGCGCGGGCAGGAATTGCCCGTCACCATCTTTCGTCTTGAGACGAACGGCGGCCTCGCGGATTTCTCCGGCGACATTACGAATCCGACCGGGATTGCTTTCGATAAGTCCGGGCAGATGTTCGTCACGAGCCGTCTGGATGGAACGGTCTATCGCGTCACGCCGTTCAAGGAGGCCGTGCCCTTCGCGTCGAATCTGGGCGTCGCGACGGGGCTGGCTTTCGATAGAGAGGGCCGCCTCTACGTGGGCGACCGGAGCGGGACCATCTATCGCATCAACAGCATCGGCGAAGCTTACCCTTGGGCCAAACTCGAACCGTCAGTCTCCGCCTATCATCTGGCTTTTGGACCAGACAACGCCCTCTATGTGACAGGGCCAACCGTCTCCAGCTTCGATGCCGTGGCACGCATAGACGAGAGCGGCGCGGTCACGGATTTTTATCGCGGGCTGGGACGCCCGCAGGGTTTGGCCTTCGACGTTGAGGGTTATCTATACGTCGCCGCTTCTTTGAGAGGACGGCGCGGCATCGTGCGTCTTTCGCCCGACGGGCGCGAGGCGCAGCTGGCTGTGTCGGGAATGAACGTCGTCGGGTTGGCCTTCAGCGCGGCGGGCGAGATGGTGGTCGTCACAACGGAAGCCGTCTACAGCCTGCCGCTCGGCATACATGGCCTGCTGCTGGGCTAGACTTTGGCGGGCCAGCGATTTGAGACGGTCTGCGACGCGGGTTTTTTAATAGAGCGCACTCAAGCCTGATAGCTTTTTGACACGGGTAAAGGCACATGCTACTTTGGGATGTTTTGCATGTGACGGGTGGCTCTCTTGTGTCGTAAGGCGAACTGAAATGCCTGGTTCTGAAATCATCGGACAGTTGATTATTTATATGGTGGTGCTGATCTTTGCGATTTCAGCACACGAAGCGGCGCACGCCTGGATGTCTTACAAGTTTGGAGACGACACGGCGCGCCTGCTCGGTCGCATCACCCTCAACCCAGTCGCCCACACGGACCCTATAGGCACTCTCTTGATTCCCATCGCGGCCTTCGTCTTCGCACACATGGGCGGAATGGCAGCCGCTATTCCGCTCATCGGATGGGGCAAGCCGACGCCCGTCAATCCTTTGCGCTGGCGCAACAAGGACGTGGCGAACGTGATGGTTTCGTCGGCGGGCATTCTGGCTAATCTGACCCTCGCTATCTGTGCCTTCGTCATCATCAAGGTCTTACTGTATACGGGCCTCTTCGCATCCGTCCCGGAGACGTTAAGAGAGCCTTTGTTGTTGTTTCTGCTCTATGCTGTAATAATGAATGTCTCGCTGGCCGTCTTCAATCTATTACCGTTTCCCCCGCTCGATGGAAGCAAGATTTTATGGACCTTTTTACCAGACAGCATGAAGCCGGTTTTAGAGGCATTGGAACAATACGGGTACATGATCCTGCTGCTGGTCGTCTGGACAGGAGTGCTGGGAAAGATTTTCAGTCCGATTGAAAACATCATTTATCGCCTGCTTGATTTATAGCCCGAAGGCGACGAAGGCGGACCCTTCCCCCTCTCTTTGCGCAAACTGATTAAAACCGTCTTGCTGGAAAGACACTGCGATAACGCCCATGTCCAAGTTTATAGACATCCAGGCCATCATCCGGGCGTCCCGCCTGACATCTTCGGGGCCGACGGAGCGACTACTTATGCAGACCATGAACGAGATTAAGGACCCTAAAGGAACGGAGGCGGCAGGCGTTCCGGCGCAGACGCTCAGCGTCGCCGGAGCGCCTTCGATTTCGACGGCGGTCGGCGGCGAGGAATTGAGACTGGTGCTCGGAGAGTTCACAGGACCTCTGGACCTCTTGCTCTATCTCATCAGGCAGGAGCAGGTGAGCATCTACGATATTCCTGTGGCGCGCATCACGGACGAGTATCTGCGCTATTTGCAGTTGATGAAGGAACTGGACATCGCCCTCGCAGGCGATTTTTTAGTGGTCGCCGCGACCCTCATAGAAATCAAGTCGAAGATGCTCCTGCCGCGCGACCCGAACGCGGCCAACGCCGAAGACGACGCGGACGATCCGCGCAGCGAGCTTATCAATCAACTGCTCGAACACCAGAAGTTCAAAGCCGCCGCGCAGATGCTCTGGTCGCGCGCGACCGTCGAGCAGGCCGTCTTCCAACGCGGCGAGCTTGAGACGGACAAGACCAACCCCGAAGTCGCGGTGGGCCTCTTCGATCTCTTGAAAGTGTTTCAGGACATCCTCGCGCGGCACAAAGAAGAAGTGCTGATGGAGATCGAGCGCGATGAAATCTCCCTGGCGGAGATGATGGAGCGCCTGCGTAATATGGTCCTCTCGGCGGGCGAGTTGAACCTGCGCAAGTTTTTCGAGCGCGCCACCTCGCGCCGCGAATTGGTCCTCGCCTTTCTCTCCGTGCTCGAACTCGTGAGGACCACTGAAGTATCTCTCCACCAACACGAAACTTTCGGCGACATCATCGCCCGTGTCAACGCTTAAACTTTTGACGAACATGAGTGACCAGACCACAGAGCCAACCCCGGATGAAACCCTCCAGCCTTCCGACGCAGAGCGCGCCGCTGGCGAAGACGAGAGCGTGGAGAGCCTCGAAGACCCGATGGGAGATTTCGTTGACGGCGATGAATTGGACCAGAAAAGGGAGACCGCCCGTCAAGAAATCTTGATTCACGACGCGGATGCCGAAGACGCCCTGGAAGAGTCCGCGCGGCTGGCTCTCGCGGAGGGAGTGACGGTCGCTGAGCCTCCGTCTTCAGCAGAGTCATACGATGACGAGATGTCTGACGTGCGGAGCATGGCCGACTTGATGGCTATCATAGAGGCGCTCATCTTCGTTTCCGAAGAGCCTTTGACCCTCAAGATGATGTCGGACGTGATACAGGAAGAGCGCGGTTGGGTTGAGGCGGCGGTCGAAGAATTGGCCCAGGAATTCAACGAGCGCAACAGCGGCCTGCAACTGCGCGAGGTGGGCGGCGGCTGGCAAATAGCCACCCGGCCCGAATATCACGAGTACGTGCGCGCCTATCTCAAATCGCGTCCCAGCGCAAAACTCTCGCTGGCCTCGCTGGAAACGCTCGCCGTCATCGCTTACAAGCAGCCGATTACCGTCCCGGAAATTTTAGAGATACGCGGCGTGCAATCTCCCTCTGCCATCAAGACGCTGCTCGACAAACGCCTCATCGTTGCCAAAGGCCGCAAGGAGACCATCGGACGACCGATGATGTACGGCACGTCCAAAGAGTTTCTCCTCCAATTCGGACTCAAGGATTTGTCAGAGCTTCCGAGCATCGAAGACTTCGAGGACCTGGCTGGCGGTATGTAAGCATCGTTATCGTTATCAAGGGGCGTGCGGTTATTTGACGGAAAAAGTTTGTATGGTAGAGATGGACCGAATAATAAAGCTAAGTGAGTGTATTGCGAGGGAATTTCAACCGGAATACATCATCCTCTTCGGTTCATACGCCTATGGCACGCCTAATCAAGATTCGGACATAGACCTTCTGATTGTCTTGCCTTACAAGGGAAAGTCCGTGCGCAAGGCTTTAGAAATTCTCAATAAAGTCAATCCATCAATGCCTGTGGACTTACTCGTGCGCACACCCGAACAGGTCCAGGAGCGTTTAGCTAATAACGACTGGTTCATAGGTGAGATTATCGAAAGGGGTCGCAAGCTTTATGCAGCCAATCACAACTGAATGGGTGAATAAGCCGAAGGCGATTTCGCTACCGCAGAAAGAGAGTTGCAAGTACAGCATAATCCTAACTACGATGCTATTTGCTTCCACTGTCAGCAGTGCGCCGAGAAATATCTGAAGGCCCGTTTGCAAGAAGCGAATATTGTCTTTGGTAAGACGCACGATCTGTCTGCTTTGCTTGACTTGGTACTACCAGTTGAACCCACTTGGAGTCCTTTGCGTGGAGATTTATATACGCTAAGTGCTTCCGCTGTTAGCTTCCGCTACCCCGGCGATTCGGCAGATAAAGATGACGCGGAGGAAGCTATGAAGTGCTGCCGCAGCTTTCGTCAAATTGCGCGGCAGTCTTTAGGTCTCTAATTATTATCGTCTGCGAAGTGGCTTTCATAAATTTGGAATGGAAGAAAGTTGGAATGGAAGAGCGTTTACAAAAACTGATAGCGGAGGCTGGCATCGCGTCGCGTCGTCATGCGGAAGAGATGATCGCGGCGGGCGAGGTGACGGTCAACGGGCAGGTGGTGACGACCCTGGGGACGAAGGCGGACCCGGCGCGAGACCATATCAAAGTGCGCGGGCGCTTGATTAATCCGGCGCTCGCGGCGCGAGAGAAGATTTATGTTCTGCTCTACAAACCGCGCGGCTATCTGACGAGCCTTGCGGACCCTGAGAAACGCCCGCTCGTCGTGGACCTCCTGCCGGAAGCCTTTGGTCGCCTGCACCCTGTCGGTCGCCTCGACTTCAACACGGAAGGTTTATTGATTCTGACCAACGATGGCGAGTTGACCAACTTTATCACTTCGGCGCGGAGCAACGTCGAGAAGGTTTATGAAGTGAAGGTCAGCGATGTCCCGCCCGATGATGCTATCGAACGCTTGCGTCACGGCATCGTCATAGAGGGGACGCGCACAGCCCCGGCGAAGATTACGAAGATAAATGAGACGAGGTCCAATTCATGGTTTGAAGTGGTCCTGCACGAGGGGCGCAATCAACAGATCCGGCGCATGTTCGATGCCATTAATCATCCGGTTTTGAAATTGCGCCGGGTGAGAATCGGATTTCTCAAGGATGAAAGGCTCGCTCCCGGACAATGGCGTTTCCTCAGCGAAGAGGAAGTGGCGCGCTTGATGCGCACGAAGCGCAAAGCAAAGCCCGCTCAAGATAGGCCCGCTCAAGCCAGGTCCAATAAAGCCGGGTCCAAAACACGCGGCGCGGGTCACGGCGGGCAGCGGGATTAGGGTACAATAAAGAGAAGCGATGAGCCATGAGTGATGAGGAAGAGTTTTTATCTTATCACTCATCGCTCATCATTCATCACTCATGACTCATCACTGTTTTGCGGGGTAGTTATGGAATTCGATTTAACTGAAGAGCAGCAGCAGGTACGGATGAGCGTGCGTGAGTTTGCCGAAGCCGAGATGGCGCCGCACGTTCTGGAGTGGGACGAGACGCAGCACTTCCCGGAAGAGTTGATACCAAAGCTGGCCGCACTCGGATTGATGGGCGTGCTCTTTCCAGAAGAGTACGGCGGCGCGGGGATGGGCTATGTCGAGTATGCGACCATCATCGAAGAACTCTCGCGCGTGGACGGCTCTGTGGGGATTTCCGTGGCGGCGCACAATTCGCTCTGCTCGAATCATATTTACCAGTTCGGCACGGAAGAGCAGAAGCAAAAATATCTGGTCCCGCTCGCCAGAGGTGAGCATCTGGGCGCGTGGGGATTGACGGAGCCGGGCGCGGGTTCGGATGCTTCTGGCACACGCTCGACGGCGGTCAGGAGGGACGAGGGCTGGGTCGTCAACGGCTCGAAGAATTTCATCACGCACGCGATTCACGCGGAGACTTGCGTGGCCGTCGCCGTGACCGATAAATCGAAAAGGAGTAAGGGCATCACGGCTTTCATCTTCGAGAAGGGGATGAAGGGATTCGCGCCTTCCAAGAAAGAGAATAAGCTGGGCCTGCGCGCGTCTGAGACGGCGAGCGTGATCTTCGAGGATTGCTTTGTGCCGGATGAGAACAGGCTCGGCGAAGAGGGCATGGGCTTTGTTCAGGCAATGCAGATTCTGGATGGCGGGCGCATCTCGATTGCGGCGCTGGCCGTCGGCATCGCGCAGGGCGCGTACGAGTCAGCCGTCCGCTATGCGAAAGAGCGCGAGCAATTCGGCAAGCCTATCTCGGAGTTTCAGGCGATTCAATTCAAGCTCGCGGACATGGCGACGCAGATCGAGGCCGCGCGTCTCTTGATGTACCGCGCGGCGTATTTAAAGGACCGGGGCAAGAAGACCACGAAGGAATCTTCGATGGCGAAGCTGTACGCCTCGGAGATGAGCGTGCGCGTCTGTGAAGAGGCCATACAGATACACGGCGGCTACGGTTATACGAAAGATTATCCGCCGGAAAAATACTGGCGTGATTCCAAGCTTTGCACCATCGGCGAGGGCACTTCGGAGATTCAACGCATCATCATCGCCAAGCAACTGCTCGGATAGTGACCTTTCATCAACAAGCTCACATGAGTTTAGCGGTCAACAGCCAGACATTGGTCGAGCGCGTCTTCACAGGTGAGGCGCGCGCGGTGGCCCGTGCCATCTCCAAGGTCGAAGATGGGACGGAGGATTCCGCAGAGTTGATGAAAGCCATCTTCCCGCGCACGGGCAGAGGGCTGGTGGTGGGCATCACTGGTTCGCCGGGCGCGGGCAAGTCTTCGCTGGTTGATAAATTGGCCCTTTATTATCGTCAACGCGGAGAGCGCGTCGGCATCATCTGCGTTGACCCTTCGAGTCCATTTTCGGGCGGCGCGATCCTCGGCGACCGCATCAGGATGCAGACCCTCGGGTTGGATGAGGGCGTCTTTATACGCTCGATGGCGACGCGTGGAAATCTCGGCGGCCTCGCGCGCGCGACCGTTGATGCGGTGGCGATACTCGATGCCGCAGGCTTTCAAAAAATCATCGTCGAGACGGTCGGGGTGGGCCAGGATGAGGTTGAGATAGTCAAGACGGCGGATGTCTCCGTGGTCGTGCTCGTGCCGGGCATGGGCGATGACATTCAGGCGATTAAGGCCGGGATTATGGAGATAGGCGATGTCTTCGTCATCAACAAGGCTGACCGCGAAGGCGTCCTGCGGACGGAGAAGGAGTTGGAAGCTTTGCTCTCTCTGGCGATGCGCTCGGACCTGTGGGAGCCGCCCATCGTCAAGACAATCGCCACGGAGAATAAAGGTCTTGAGGCGCTGGCCGAAGCGATTGAGAGTTACTACAAATTCCAGCGGGAGACGAACAACGCCGCAGACAGACGCACGCAGATCGCGCGTTGGCGTATCCTTGAACTCCTGCGCGAGCGTCTGCTGGCGCAAACCCTCAACGCCAATCGAGCATCTGAGAGACTTGACCAGTTAGCCGCCGAAGTCGCCGCCAAGCAACGCGACCCTTACTCCGCCGTCGAAGAAATGATTAATAAGTCTAGAGTCCAGAGTCTGGAGTCATGAGTCAAGGAAGAGTTTGAAATTTAGGGTTGAAGTTTTGAGGTTTAAAGTCAAAGCACGCAGCGTAAATTAAAGTCAACTGCTTTTGACTCATGACTCCAGACTCCGAGACTCCTGACTGTTTTAAAAGATGAAGATTGAGCATATAGGAATTGCGACGCGGGCGTTGGACGAGGCGCTGTTGTTCTGGCGTGAGGCGCTGGGGCTTGAGTTGGAAGCGACGGAGGAGGTGGCGGAGCAACGCGTGCGCGTGGCGATGCTATCCATCGGGGAGTCGCACGTCGAACTGTTGGAGCCGACGGATGCGGATTCGCCGGTCGCAAAATTTTTGGAGAAGCGTGGACCTGGGATTCATCACATCGCCGTGCGTGTGGATGACATTCGGGCCACGCTTGAGAGTTTGAAAAAGCAGGGTTTGCGTCTGATTGATGAGACGCCGCGCACAGGCGCGGGCGGATGCCTGGTCGCCTTTGTTCATCCATCGTCGGCTCAGGGCGTGCTTCTGGAATTGGTCCAGCATGTGGAAGGCCAACCACCCAACCTTTTGAAAGGATAAGTAGTAATTTTGAGTTCAACAACTAAAGCAATTATTGCGGCTGTCGTCGCAGTCGCCTTCGCAGCCGGATTAATCGGTTGGCAGGTCAAGGCCCATCGCGGTGGGAGCATCAATCATATCACGGCTGAAGATATGGCCCTCATCGTGGCAGACCAGCCGCCGCAATTACGCGCGCAACTCTCTTCCGATGAGAAGAAGAAGGAGTTTGCCGAGAAGGCCGTCAAAGAGCCGCTCGCCATCGCCGAAGCCGCGCGGGCGGAGGGCATCGCGGACAAGCCGGATGTCAAACGCCAGCTTGAACTGATGCGCTCTCTCATCATCGCGCAGTCGTATCTGATGAAGCAGCGTGAGGGGAATCCCGCCGCGCCGCAGATGCCCAACATCCCGCAGGAAGAGATTGACGCTTTCCTCAAAGAGCCTGGACAGGACCAGAAATTCACGCAGTTTATAGAAGATGCCCAGGGATTGAATCTGCTGCCGCCGGGTCCTGTCGAGGACGCGCAAAAGGAAGAGTTGAAAAAGCAGTGGGCGCAGGTCTTCGTGACAGAGCGCAAGGGACTTCAGGCTGGTCTGGATAAAGAGCGCAAGACGCAGTTGTTGATTATGCTTCAGCAGGCGCGCGTCCTCGTCGTCAACTACGGCAAACAGATGGAGCCTAAGCTCAAGGCTACGGATGCGGAGATTGATGCTTACATCGCGCAGCATCCCGAACTCGATCCGAAACAGGCGCGCGCCAAGGCCGAAGATGTCCTCAAGAAAGTCCGCGAGGGCGGCGATTTCAACGCGCTCGCCAAAGAGTTTTCGACCGACCCCAGCAATAAAGACAAGGGCGGCGACCTCGGCTGGTTCGGGCGCGGGCAGATGGTCAAAGAGTTTGAGGACGCGGCCTTTGCGCTTCAGCCCGGACAAATCAGCGACATCGTCGAGACGCCCTTCGGATTCCACATCATCAAACTCGAAGAGCGCAAGACGGAGAAGAAGGACGGCAAGGACGAAGAACAGATTCACGCGCGCCACATCCTTATCTCGTCAGGCGGGCAGCAGGCCAATCCCTTCGCGCCGCCGCAGTCTGGCCGCGAACAGGCACGCGCCGCAGTCGAGAAGGAAAAGCAGGACAAGCTTGTGAAAGACATCCTCGCGCGCTCAAGCGTGACGGTCGCGGAGAACTTCAAAGTCGAAGCCCCGCCCGCGCTGCCGCAGGGCATGCAGGGGATACCTCCGGGGATAGAGCCGGGCGAAGAAGAAGGTGAGACAGGCGGAGCAGGCGCACCCCCCGGTAAAGAATCCGTCAAGCCCGCGCCGCAGCCGAACGGGAAAGCCAAACCCGCCGCGCCAACAGTCAAGCCCGCGCCCTCTCATAAGTAAGCTGAGAGGTCTCTCGCTCTCTCTGGCGGCGCAGGTGAAGACTGATGCGGTTCGGCGATTATCGTGTAGAGGTTGTGCCGGATGCTTTGTTTCGTCTGGATGGCGGGGCGATGTTCGGCGTCGTCCCGCGCAACCTCTGGTCCAAAATCTGCCCGCCGGATGAACAGAACCGCATCCGCCTGAACATGAACTGCCTCTTCATAGAGGCGGGCCGCGAGCGCGTCCTGATTGAAACCGGCATCGGTGATAAATGGTCCACTAAACAGGCTGACCTGTACGGCATCACGCGCGAGCGTAGTCTGAGCGAATCTCTCAGAGCCATCGCCGGAGTCGGACCCGAAGAGATCACCATCGTCGTCAACACTCATCTGCATTTCGATCACGCTGGCGGCAATACTACTTTGAATGAAGCGGGAGAGGCCGTGCCCGCGTTTCCGAACGCGCGTTATTTCGTCTCGCGCGGCGAGTATGAACACGCTTTAGCGCCGCACGAGCGCGACCGCGCCAGCTATCTGCCTTTGAATTGGAAGCCGGTCCAGGAATCCGGCCAGTTGGAATTGAAAGAGGCGCAATATGAAGTCTTGCCCGGCCTTCAGATGGAGACGGTGACAGGCCATTCGCGCACGATGCAGTGCGCGCGTCTGCAACAGCGCGGGAGAGTTCTCTATAGCTTCGCGGACCTCGTCCCGATGCGCGCGCATGTGCCACTGGCCTGGATTATGGGCTATGACCTGTACCCTGTGGAGACGCTCGAAGCCAAACGGCGTCTGCTCCCGCAGGCCGCGCGCGAAGGGTGGCTCTGTCTCTTTTATCATGACCCGGATGTGCCGCTGTGCAGGGTGATTGAGGAGGACGGCAAACTTCGCGCCGTCGGTTACGACGAGAAGCAGGACGGATTTATTCTGGGAGAATGAAAGCGTCACAGTTTGCCGCTTCAAGACAGGTTGCCAGCGAGCCTTTCAAATCCTCCCGTCATCTAAACTTTCTTATGGAGATTGAACTGATGCGTCAAAAATTATTAACCATCGCTGCCAGCATCGCCCTGATGTGCATGTTGGCTGGTCCCGTCTGCTTTGGACAGAAGCGTGGACCGTCAACACCCGAAGAACGCGCCCAAGCTGTTCGGATAGCTCGCGCTCTCGAAACGGACCCGCTCAACGAGAAGGCCAAAGATGAGCGGCGCTCGATTTTCATGTGGCTGGCAGACGTGCCGGACATCAGTGTGACGATCTGCACGGATTTCCTCAAGCCGCTTTTTGATAAAGATAAGAATTACTCGACGGAGATTTCCACGCAGATGATGTTTTCCAGCGCCGCCTTTATCATAGAGCACCCGGACCAGGCGAACGACCGCAAGGCCGTCTCTCAGGCCGGGCTGGAAGGCTCGCTCAAAACCTATGAGTCTATCTTGAAGACCAGGCCGAATGCGAAGTGGCCTTTCCTTGATGGCCTCATCCAAAAACGCGAGAAGGGCGAACTCGGCGCGTATGTCTCGGATATTCTGGCGAAGGGCAAGTGTAAGTAAATAGAGATTGAAGAAGATGACGACAGCAAAGATAGGCATCATCGGCGGCAGCGGTCTCTACCAGATGCCGGAACTCAAAGACATCGAAGAGGTGAAGGTCGAGACGCCTTTCGGCAGTCCTTCGGATGCTTTCATCACTGGCACTCTGGAAGGCGTGAGGGTGGCGTTTCTGCCTCGACACGGGCGCGGGCATCGTCTCCTGCCGACGGAGTTGCCGTTCCGTGCCAACATCTACGCGATGAAGTTGCTCGGCGTCGAGCGCATCCTGTCCGCCTCTGCGGTCGGTTCCTTGCAGGAGCAGTATGCGCCGCTCGACATGGTTATCCCGGACCAGTTTTTCGACCGCACACGCGCTCGCGCGCATGAATCAACCTTCTTCGGTGAAGGCATCGTTGGGCATGTCACTTTCGCGCATCCAGTGTGCGGCGAACTCGGTGACGTGCTGGAAGGGGCCTGCGGTTCGGCATCGGTCAAGGCTCATCGCGGCGGCACATATCTTTGCATGGAAGGGCCAGCCTTTTCGACGAAAGCGGAATCCAACGTCTATCGTTCGTGGGGCATGGACATTATCGGGATGACCAATTTGCAGGAAGCCAAGCTGGCGCGCGAGGCCGAAATCTGTTATGCCACGCTCGCGCTCGTCACGGACTACGATTGCTGGCACGAGGGACACGACGCCGTCTCCGTCGAAGCGGTCATAGAATATTTGAATAAGAACGTGCGTAACGCACAAATCATCATGCGTGAGGCGGTCAGACAGCTTAACGAAAAGCCGCGCGGTTGCGGTTGCTCTTCCGCGCTCAAGAACGCCATCTTTACCGCCCCCGACCTGTGGCCCGCAGCCACCAAGCAGAAGCTAGAAGCAATCGTCGGTAAATACGAAAGCAGTGACCAGTGACGAGTGATAAGTGACGAGTTAAAGCAAGCTATTCTTGCTTGTCACTCGTCACTGCTCTTAGGAGATGAAGTTATGCAGAAAGTCTTTTTGATGTTTGGTGTTTTGATTTTGGCCTTGGTCTGTGCTGAGGTGCCGCTTCGGGTGCAGGCGCAGGGCAGGGCGAAGAGTGGGCCGGATGCTTCCACCGTGCGCGACCCGGAATTGGAGAAGGACTCGCTACACAATCTGGAAGTCGCGCGCCACTATTTCAAGTTGAAGAAGGCATACGTGGCGGCCATCAAGCGTTGCGAAGAGATCATCGCGGGCAATCCGACCTTCACGCGAATGGATGAAGTGCTCTTCATCGCCGGAGAAAGCAGCCTCCGCCTGTCGGAAAATCGCGGCAAGCAGGCCCCCAATCTTCCGGCTGACAAACTGCGCGATGACGCCCGCGAATATCTTTCGCGGCTGGTCCAGCAATATCCCCAAAGCTCTTTCAGCAAACAGATCGAGAGCGATCTTAGCTCACTCGGTGGACCAAAAAAGCCGGAAGAAATAAACAAGCAATAATTCAAGTCTGAGAGTCTGGAGCCTGGAGTCTGGAGTCAAAAGCAATAGTCTGTTTTTGACTCCAGACTCCAGGCTCCAGACTCTCAGACTCCTTTTGAGGAGAGAAGCATGTCATTGTTAGTGGTTGGGTCTGTGGCGTTCGATGCGGTCGAGACGCCGTTTGGGAAACGCGAGAAGATGCTGGGCGGTTCGGCATCGCATTTTTCTATCTCGGCCAGTTATTTTACGAACGTGCGCGTGGTCGGCGTCGTCGGCGGCGATTTCAGCAGCGAAGAGGAGAAGGTCTTCGAGCAGCATCGGATTGATACTTCGGACCTGGAACGCGTGCCCGACGGCAAGACGTTTCTCTGGCGCGGTCGCTACGATTATGACCTCAATACGGCGCACACGCTGGACACGCAACTCAACGTCTTCGCGGATTTTCAGCCGAAGCTTTCGCCAGCGTCCTTGAATTCGAGACTGGTCTTTCTAGGCAATATCCAGCCGGACTTACAACGCGGCGTGCGCGATCAGGTCAAGGGCCACGCGCAGCTTATCGCGCTCGACACGATGAATCTGTGGATTGAGACAACGCGCGAATCCCTGCTTGAGACGATCAAGGGCGTGGACGTGGTCATCATCAACGACGCGGAAGCGCGCCAGCTTTCCGGCGAACCGAATCTCATCAAGGCCGCGCGCGAGATTCTCTCCTGGGGACCCGGCGCGCTCATCGTCAAGCGCGGCGAATACGGCGCGGCCCTCTTCACAGAGAAGAGCTACTTCGCCATTCCGGCTTATCCTCTCGAATCCGTCTTTGACCCGACGGGCGCGGGCGACACCTTCGCGGGCGGCTTTATGGGTTACATGGCGAGCCAGGAGACACTTGACGAAGCGGCGATGCGGCGCGCGATGATCTTCGGTTCCGTGATGGCTTCCTTCAACGTCGAAGAGTTCGGCACGGAACGCGTCCAGCGCCTGACCCACGCCGAGATTAACGAACGCTTCCGCACCTTCAAACAGATGACCTACTTTGAAGAGATACCCTTCGAGCGCGCCGCGCAGTCTCTAGCCTGAAATTATCTGACCATGCTTTCTTAGTTCAGGGCCAGCATGAGACCGTCCTGGCTTTGATTGGGTATGCCATCACTTAGCGGCCCGGCCTGTAATATAGCCGAGCAGCCCGGTCACGATGGCCGTGATTAATGTGGTGGCCCAGTTTTTATCTTCGGTTGAAGTATCTCTCTGGAAGATA
>DASYML010000093.1:0-4665 GCA_036009045.1 Pyrinomonadaceae bacterium | reverse complement strand
TCCCGCCATTCTTCCAAGGTCCGGCTTGATTGGTCTTTAATCAGTCCCGGCGGGCCACTCTTCCGCGCGAAGTGCGCCAACGGCGAATCCCGGATGCTGCCATCACCAGACCAGTGCCCAAAAGCAAAATAATCGTCGGTTCATGCATAAAAATCCCTGGCTCGTGCTTCTCTCTGCGGGCCTCCGCGACAGGATTTATCGCGGCCCATGCGCTACTTTGAATTTCAAAAGGGCTATTCGGGGGACATTATTTAAAGAGTGATAATTGGACCGGATTTCCAAGTGTCAAAGCGAGACGGGACCATCATTCTCATCCTCTATCTCACATCTATGTCCTCAAACTGTCACAAAAGCGGGCGTCCGGTCGTGTTAATTCGGCGGAGAGCTTGTGAGGCTCAACGCCGCTTGACATTGGTGTTGGCGATACGTACAATCTGTCGTTTTGGACTACATGGTCCGAATTCCCAAGAGCAACGCTTAGTAGGTTCTGTCGGTGTGGAGGCGTTGCACGGTTCTGCGTCCCGTTGGACCAGAAACCGCTTGACAATTATTGTGGCGTAAAAGCCCGCGTCGCGGTTGGCCCAAAGGTATTCGGGCGCATCGCTCCAGCGCCGGGCGCGCGAGATAAGGGCCGCTCATGCGAATAAAGCCCGCTCGTCTTTGATGGATGCGACGCCACAGAAAAGTTTCGGCTCGAAAGGGAAGCCATTATCCACACCCGCCCTCTAACAAAGGGCAGCGAACTCAGAACATCCCTTTAAATCATTTGTTGGAGATAGGCAGCCACCTGCGCTGACTCCCGGACAGGTTCCGGGAAGAGGCAGGTCGGAGGCTTTTTGCGCTCTCAAGCACCAACCGGGAGCGGCTTGATTGTGAAGAGGATGACGAACAGTGCCTACAATTAATCAGCTTGTGCGTAAAGGTCGTCAGGCAGTGAAATACAAGACGGCCAGCCCTGCGTTGCAAGAGTCGCCACAGCGTCGCGGCGTCTGCACGCGCGTCTATACACAGACGCCCAAGAAACCAAACTCCGCGCTCCGCAAGGTGGCGCGTGTGCGCCTGACCAACGGTATCGAAGTGACGACCTACATTCCGGGCGTCGGCCATAACCTGCAAGAGCACTCAATCGTGCTCATACGCGGTGGCCGCGTCAAAGATTTGCCGGGCGTGCGCTATCACGTCATTCGCGGCACGCTCGATTCCGTAGGCGTCGCAGACCGCAAGCAGGGACGCTCCAAGTATGGTGCCAAACGTCCGAAAGCGGGCGCTGCCGGTGCCGCTAAAGGGAAGAAGTAACGAACCCAGGGGTTAGAAGTTGGGGGTCGGGGTTGGAAAAGAACAAATCCCCTGACCCCTGACCGCTGACCCCTAACCCCTGAGAGAAATATGCCAAGACGAAGAGTTGCCGAAAGACGCGAAGTGCTGCCGGACCCTGTGTACAACAATCCGCTGGTGACGAAGTTCATCAACGGGGTGATGTGGGGCGGCAAGAAGTCAACCGCCGAAAAGATTTTTTATAACGCGCTTCAGCAGGTCGGCGAAAAGACCGGCGAGGAGCCGCTCAAGGTTTTTAAGCGCGCGATTGATAACGTGCGGCCCACCGTCGAAGTCAAATCCAGACGCGTCGGCGGTTCGACTTATCAAGTGCCCGTGGAGGTCCATCAGGAGCGACGCGGCGCACTGGCGATTCGCTGGATCGTCAACTACGCGCGCTCGCGCGGCGAAAAGACGATGACAGACCGCCTCGCGGGCGAACTTCTTGACGCGGCGAATAATCGCGGCAACGCCGTCAAGAAGAAGGAAGATACACATCGCATGGCGGAAGCCAACAAGGCGTTTGCGCATTACAAATGGTAAGAAAAGCAGGGGATGGGTGTCAGGGGTTGGGGGTTTACTAAAAGCCTTTAACCAACCCCCAACCCCTAATCCCTGACCCCTAAGAGTTATGGCTAAGTACGATCTCAAAAAGTTCCGCAACATCGGCATCATGGCGCACATTGATGCCGGTAAAACCACCCCGACCGAACGTGTCCTTTACTACACGGGCGTCTCGCACAAGATTGGAGAGGTCCACGAGGGCACGGCGACGATGGACTGGATGGAGCAGGAACAGGAGCGCGGCATCACGATCACATCTGCCGCGACGACCTGCTTCTGGAAACGCGAGGGTGTGGAACATCGCATCAATATCATAGACACGCCCGGCCACGTTGATTTCACGATGGAGGTCGAGCGCTCTTTGCGCGTGCTGGACGGCGCGGTTGCGGTCTTTGACGGCGTCGCGGGCGTCGAGCCGCAGTCCGAGACCGTCTGGCGTCAGGCGGACAAATACGGCGTGCCGCGCATCTGCTTTATCAATAAGCTGGACCGCGCGGGTGCGAGTTTTCAACGCTCTTTCGATTCCATCATCGCGCGTCTCGGCGCGAACCCGGTCGCCATACAGATTCCCATCGGCCTCGAAGACCAGTTCAAGGGCGTCGTGGACATCATCAAGATGCAGAGCCTCATCTGGAATGACGAGTCGAAGGGCGCGGAGTATGAGACCGGAGAGATTCCCGCAGAGCTTCTGGAAGAAGCACAGGCGACGCGTCATAAGTTGCTCGAAGCGGTCGCGGACGTGAGCGAAGATTTGATGATGAAGTACCTCGAAGACGAGGGCGCGAGTATCACTGAAGAAGAGATTCGCGGCGCGCTTCGCAAGGGAACCATCGAACTCAAACTCGTTCCGGTGGTGACAGGCTCTGCCTTCAAGAATAAGGGCGTGCAGACCTTGCTCGATGCGGTGGTGGATTATCTGCCAAGCCCGCTCGATGTCCCGCCGATTGAGGGCATCAATCCGAGAACGGGCGAGGCGGAAGCGCGCCCCGCAGATTCGAGCGCGCCTTTCAGCGGTCTCGTCTTCAAGATTATGGCCGACAAGCATCTGGGCCAACTCTCCTTCGTGCGTATCTATAGCGGCACGATCAAGGCTGGCTCTTACGCTTACAATCCTATCAAGGATAACAAAGAGCGTGTCGGTCGTCTGATGCAGATGCACGCCAACAAGCGAGAAGACATAGACGAGGCGAGCGCGGGCGAAATCATCGCCATCGGCGGCATGAAGCAGGTCACGACCGGCGATACCGTCTGCGACGAGAACAAGCCCATCATCCTCGAAGCGATGGATTTTCCAGCGCCCGTCATACGCGTCGCGGTCGAACCCAAAACGCGCGCGGACCAGGATAAACTCGGCGTCGCTCTTTCGCGTCTCGCGCAGGAGGACCCCTCTTTCAACGTCTCGACCGACCATGAAACGGGCCAGACGATTATCGCGGGGATGGGCGAACTGCACCTCGAAATCATCGTAGACCGCATGAAGCGCGAGTTCGGCGTCGAAGCCAACGTCGGCAAGCCGCAGGTCGCGTATCGCGAGACCATTACGCAACCCGCTCCCGGCAAGGAAATCTTCAAGAAGCAGACGGGCGGTCGCGGCCAGTATGGTCACGTCGAGTTGGAGATAGAGCCAGCGCCCGGCGAGGGTTTCGTGTTTGAAAACGGCATCACAGGCGGCGCTATCCCGCGCGAATTCATCAAGCCCACGGAGCAGGGCATCAAGGATGCTTTAGAGCGTGGCTATCTCGCGGGTTATGAACTCGTGGACATCAGAGTGAAGCTCGTCTTCGGTTCGTATCACGAAGTTGACTCTGACGAGCGCTCTTTCCACATCGCAGGCTCGCTCGCTTTTCAGGATGCTGTGAAGAAAGCCAAGCCCGTGCTGCTTGAGCCAATCATGCGCGTCGAAGTTGTGACGCCGGAAGATTACATGGGCGCGGTCAACGGCGATCTTAATCGTCGCCGCGGCCAGATAGAGAAGATGGAGCCGCGTCCGGGCGGAGTGCAGGTCGTGACGGCCTATGTTCCGCTTTCGGAGATGTTCGGCTACACGACGGATTTGCGCTCTGCGACACAGGGACGCGCGACTTCGACCATGCACTTTGAGCGCTATGATCAAGCGCCGAAGAACATTGCGGACGAAGTGATCGCCAAGGTGCAGGGAGTCGCCAAGTAAGTTATGAATTATGGGTTTTGAGTTTTGAGTTTAAAGCGGAACTCAAAACTCGAAGCTCGAAGCTCAAAACTCATAAAAGAGGAGCGAGGGATAAGAGATGAGCAAGGAAAAGTTTGATAGGTCGAAGCCGCACGTCAACATCGGAACCATCGGACACGTAGACCACGGGAAGACAACCCTAACGGCCGCCATCACCAAGGTCCTGGCCAAGCATAACCCGAAGATTCAGGTGCGTGCCTTTGATTCCATTGATAACGCGCCCGAAGAGAAAGCCCGTGGAATCACGATTGCCACCGCACACGTCGAGTATGAGACGGCCAATCGCCACTACGCTCACGTGGACTGTCCCGGCCACGCCGATTATGTCAAGAACATGATTACGGGCGCAGCCCAGATGGACGGAGCCATCCTGGTCGTAGCCGCCACGGACGGGCCGATGCCGCAAACCCGCGAGCACATTCTTCTGGCCCGTCAGGTGGGCGTGCCCGCGATGGTCGTCTTTATGAATAAAGCCGATGCCGTGGACGACGAAGAGCTGCTTGAGCTGGTTGAATTGGAAGTCAGGGAACTGCTCTCACAGTACGAGTTTCCGGGCGACGATATTCCAGTCATTAAAG
>DASYML010000092.1:0-18375 GCA_036009045.1 Pyrinomonadaceae bacterium | reverse complement strand
ACACAAGGGACACAGAGTTTGCACAGAGAAGCAGATGCAAGCCTCTGTGCTGACTCTGTGCGCTCTGTGTCTGCGGTGGTGAACGCTGCTTTTATATTTGCTCAACTCACATTGGCCCACTGCTTTCAGACGAACATGCTTGGAAGAGTCATACGGAAAGTTCGCTCAAGTTTTTCAAACAATGCCCGGCCCGCGTCTATCTTCATGTCGGAGAATCCGCTTTATAGCTCATACAACATCGGTCGCTGGACCTACGGGCGACCCGAAATTTACGACGGTGACGAAGGTGGACCACTGACCATCGGCTCTTTTTGTTCGATTGCGAGCGGCGTCAAAATCGTTCTGGGCGGAGAGCATCACCTCAACCGGGTCACAACCTATCCGTTCAATATTTTGTTTCCGGATGCTGAAAGCTATACGGGCCACCCGCACTCGAAGGGAGCCGTGACGATTGGCAATGATGTCTGGATAGGCCAGGACGCTTCCATCTTCTCCGGCGTGAGAGTGGGGAACGGGGCCGTCATCGCCGCGCGCAGCGTGGTCAGAAGAAACGTCGCGCCCTATTCGATTGTGGGCGGAAACCCTGCGCTTCATCTCGCCTATCGCTTCGATGGAGCGACCATCAGCGCCTTGCAAGAGATCGCCTGGTGGGATTGGCCGCTGGACCAAATAAAGGAAGCCTGGCCGCTCCTGCTCGCCTCCGATCTCAAAGCCTTCATCGCCACCTATGGCGGCATCAACGCGCGCGAAAGCGAAAGGCTCTCATGATAGCGCGCGACACAATCCCGCTCATCAACGCGGTTTTATTGAGCTACAACCGCCCGCAGTATCTGCGTCAGGCGCTCGCTTCATTATTGGACCAGTCGTATGAAAATCTTTTGATTACCGTGGTGGATAATCCAAGCCCCGCAAGCGAAGAAGTGGCGCGCATCGTGGGCCAACATTCACAGGTCAAGCTGATTCGGAATCAAGAAAACCAGGGCTATACCGGAGGGATGAATAGAGGGATTGAGGCCGCCGACGGAAAGTATATTTTTCTCACGGAAGACGACGTGACGCTTGAGCCGGATTGCGTGTCGCGTCTCGCGTTGTTTATGGAACGGCATCCCGCGACCGGACTCTGTGCGCCAATTATTTATAACAAGACTGAGCGGACCATCCGTTGCGCCGGGGGCGAGGTGGAGTTGGGGGCTGTCTACAGGCGGAAAATATACGGCGCGGGGGAAGAGGACGCGGGCCAGTTTGAGACGCCTTTCGAGGTCAGCTACGTAGACGGCGTGACGATGATGGCGCGCGCCGATTTGCTGAAACGTTTGAGAGGTTTCCGCGAAGACTTTTTTATGTACGTGGAGTCGTTAGAGCTTTGCATGAGAGTGCGGAACTCAGGCGCGACATTGTCAGTCGTGCCGGGGGCCAGAGCCTACCATTTCGAGCCGTCGGTTGGCCCAACCCCGCCCGAAATAGAGTTTCACAAAATCAAAAACTTTCTCTCCCTCTACCTGTTGCACGCTCCGGCGCGAGTCCTGCCGGAATTTCTCTGCCGCTATGCTTTATTGAATACGCTTCGCACGATGTTCAGTCATCGCAGCGCGCATCGTTCAACTTCGCTCAAGGCGCTATGGTGGGTCTTAAGAAAAACGCCTTCGCTGCTCAGGGAGAGAGTTCAGCAGCATTCGATTCGATCAAGTGTTGGCGATGACGTGCGCGTTGAGGATTATCTTGAAAGAGTGGCCGGAGAGGCTGCTCTGGTTAAGGATTAGGAAGTAGAGGTGTCAGGCCGCAGGTGTGGTTAAAAAGAATGGTCCGGCAATCGCTCAGAAGAGTTTTCTACGGGGTCGCGCCGCGTTCATTGCTGGACCAGTATCTGCATCTCAAAATGCTCAGGCAGGCACGCCAACTCTGCGGCTTGAGGGATTCCGCCGCCGGGCCGCAAAGCTGGATGGATGCTCTCTGGCGTTCACCCTTTTTTCGCCCGTTGCAGAAGAGGTCGGAAATCCTGCGCCTGTTGGAGAGGGTCAGGGAATTGAAACCCACGGCCATCCTTGAAGTCGGGGCGGCGGGTGGCGGGACGACCTTTCTATTGGCCGGGGCCGCTGCGCCTCTGGCGACCATCATCACGCTTGATTTCTCCTTCAACAAATCGCGCCAGTCCGCCGTCAAATGTTTCGCCCTCGCGGGCCAGCAGATGATCTGTCTCAAACATGATTCGCAGACGATGATTGCGCGCCGTGCCGTCGAAGCCTCTCTCAAGGGCCGCGCGCTTGACCTGCTGTATCTGGATGGCGACCACAGTTATGAAGGAGTCAAGGCGGACTTCAAACTCTACAGCCCGCTCGTGAGGCCCGGCGGGATGATCGTCTTTCACGACATCGTTGAGGACTACCGGACGCGTTATGGAATAGAGACCAGGAGCTATGTCGGAGGCGTGCCGCGATTCTGGTCCGAGATTAAATCCGCGCACGCGCCTGTCGAAGAGATGATAGAGGACGAAGCGCAGGATGGTTACGGCATAGGTGTCTTGCGCTGGAGCGGAAAGAGCACGCCCAACGATTGATGTCGTCTCGAACGATGTCATCTCGAAAGAGTTTGATAAAGCGTCATGCTTAAAATGCAAGCGAAGAACGTTGTGCCGGTCGAATTGTTGCTGCGGCGCAAGGTCCTCAATTTGGGCAGCGGGCACAAGTATGTGAGCGACGCGGTCAATCTGGACATCACACCGGCGACGCAACCCGATCTGGTTCATGACCTCAACCGGAGACCTTGGCCGCTGCCCGACAACCATTTCCGGGAGGTTCTCGCTTACGACGTGATAGAGCATCTGGATGAGACCATCGCCACGCTCGAAGAGATACATCGCGTCTCAAGCGACGGCGCGATAGTGCGTCTCACGGTCCCACATTTCTCCTGCTCGAATGCTTTCACGGACCCGACGCATCAACACTATTTCGGGCGCTTCAGCTTCGACTGTTTGACGCAGGGCGACGAGCACGACTATTACACCAACGCGCGTTTTCGGCAGCGTTCATGCCGCATCGTCTTTCATCCGAGCTTGCTGAACAAGTTGGTCTGGCGCATCGCCAATCGCTACCCTCTGGCTTACGAGCGACGCTGGGCCTGGATTTTTCCCGCCTGGTTTATGAGCATCGAACTCGAAGTCTTGAAGCGGACGGATAATAGGTCCACTGATGAGTCGCAGGCTAACTCAAATTCGTATGACTGAGCCTGTGCGCGTCCTTCATCTCGTGCCAGCCCTCTTCGATGCTCAGGATGGTGTCATCGGCGGCGCGGAGCGTTACGCGCTGGAACTGGCGCGGCACATGGCCGAAGAAGTTGCCACTACCATCTTGACCTTCGGTGACGAAGAGAGACAGTTGACGATGGGCCAACTCCGCGTGCGCGTGATAGGCCATCCGTGGTACGTGCGCGGCCAGCGCACCAACCCGCTCCACGCGTCTCTGTTCGCGGAACTGCGTAAGGCGTCCGTCGTTCATTGCCACCAACAGCATGTGCTCGCCAGCAGCCTCGCCGCCATCGCGTGCCGTTTGACGGGCAGGCGCGTCTTTGTCAGCGACCTCGGCGGCGGCGGCTGGGACATCTCCGCATACTTCAACACGGACCAGTGGTACAGAGGGCATCTGCACATCAGCGAGTATAGCCGCAAGATTTTCGGTCACGAGCGGGAACCGAAAGCGCATGTCATCATGGGCGGGGTGGACGCTTTGAAGTTCTCACCGGACCCGTCCATCAAACGCAACGGGACGGCGCTCTTCGTCGGTCGCTTGCTGCCGCACAAGGGAATCAACGACCTCGTCAACGCTCTTCCCCCGGACTTACCTTTGGAGATTATCGGCCAACCCAACGGAGATAATTTCGTCAGCGATTTGAAAAAGCTGGCTGAAGGCAAGCCTGTCTCTCTGCGTCATGATTGCGACGATGCGGCGCTGGTCCAGGCTTATCGCAGGGCGCTGTGCATCGTCCTGCCGAGCGTTTACAAGGACATGTATGGACAGGAAACGAAAGTCCCCGAATTATTGGGCCAGACGCTTCTAGAGGGAATGGCCTGCGGAGCGCCCGCCATCTGCACAAACGTGGCGAGCCTGCCCGAAGTCGTCGAAGACGGCGTCACAGGGTTCGTCGTTCCTCCGCATGACCCGCAGGCGCTGGGCCGCAAACTCTCCTGGCTGCGCGAGCATCCAGAGCAGGCGAGGGAGATGGGCCTGGCGGCGAGGCGTAGCGTGTTGGAGCGATTCACCTGGCAAAAGGTCGTGCGCCGTTGTCTGGAGATTTACGCGGCATGAGCTTGCTTCAAGGCGCTGCACGCAGAGGCGCGGGGCTGCTGGGCAGGGAATCCTGGCTGGTCCGGCGTCTGCGCCCGGCCTATGAATCGCTGCTTGACTGGTCCAGTAATGGGCAGGGCATTCCCTGGTCTATTAACGGGGTGGAATATCGCGTTGATGCGGGCTATCGTCATTATCTGGGCCAAAATTATGATGCCCCGGTCGCGGCCTTTCTTCGTGAGCGAGTCAGGCGCGGCGCGGTCTGTCTGGATGTGGGCGCGAATGTCGGCGTTTACGTACTCCAATTCGCTCACTGGTCCGGCCTCGGCGGGCACGTCCATGCGTTCGAGCCGAATCCAGCCGCGCGCTCGATTCTGCACAGGCATATTCTCATCAACGATCTCAAAGAGCGCGTGACGGTCGTGCCTACAGCCATCGGCGCGTCAAACGGCGAGGCTGTC
Source organism: Pyrinomonadaceae bacterium (assembly GCA_036009045.1). Classification (GTDB taxonomy): domain Bacteria; phylum Acidobacteriota; class Blastocatellia; order Pyrinomonadales; family Pyrinomonadaceae; genus DASYML01. The sequence goes on along the minus strand of DASYML010000092.1, from coordinate 13,637 downwards.
TTGTATGCGGCGGGGGCAGACGGGATGAGCCGCATGGGTGCGCCGAACAGCGCCATCGCGGATGAGGTCCAGCCGCTGACCGTGCCGCTCATGACGCTGGACCATTATTGCCAGCGCGAACGCCTCTCGCCCGATTGGTTGATGATAGACATAGAGGGCTTCGAGATAGCCGCGCTTGAGGGCGCACGCCGCTTAATCGAAAGCCGTGGCCGGTCCCTCGGCATCATCGTCGAGATGCATCCGAACGTCTGGGCCTCTGCGCAGACTTCGCGCGCGCGGGCGAAAGCTTTGCTCGCTGATTTAAGACTCAAGGCGATTCCCCTGACGGGCCAATCAGACCCGTTGCATGATTACGGACTGGTCCACCTTGAACACGAGTGAGGGGCGAGCGCGTGTGTCTCTGTGAGAAGCGCGTCGCATGACGCACGGCGAAGTGGTCCAACAATTCTCTTGAGCGATCCGGCAACCCATCATTGTGGTCCAATAATTCGGCGTTGTGGTCCATGAATTCGACGGAGTGGCATCTCATCACCAGCGAGTATCCTCCGCTGCCGGGCGGCGTCAGCGATTATACGCGCCTCATCGCGCAGGGGTTGGCGGAGGCTGGCGATACTGTGCATGTCTGGTGCCCGGATGCGAGCCTTGAATTCAAAGAGTCAACGGGAATTACCGTCCATCGAGAGTTAGGCGAGATGAGGCCGGAAGACTGGCGGCGTGTGGGTCGCCTGCTCGCACGATTTCCCGCGCCGAGGCGATTACTGGTCCAATGGGTTCCGCACGGTTACGGTTATCGTTCGATGAATCTGCCTTTCTGCGTGTGGCTGTGGAAACGCGCCAGAGTCAACGGGGATGATCTCGAATTAATGGTCCACGAACCGTTTTTACAGTTTGGCGAGGGCAACTGGAAACAGAGCGGCGTGGCGGTCGTGCATCGCCTGATGACGACCATGCTGCTCAACGCCGCGCGACATGTCTGGCTCTCGATTCCGGCCTGGGAAAAACTCTTGCGGCCCTTTGCGCTGGGCCGTCGCGTCAGGTTCGACTGGCTGCCAGTGGCGAGCACCATTCCCTTGATAGATGATCCAGCCGGTATCAACGCGCTGCGTCAACGCCTGGCTCCGGGAGGCGTCCGCGTGGTCGGCCATTTCGGGACCTACGGCAAACATCTCACGGAACTCCTGATGCAGACCCTGCCCGCTTTGATGAGTGATGCGCTCAATCAAGGGTTGATGTTGTTGTTGATAGGGCGTGGAAGCTTGGGCGCGCGCGAGCGGCTGGTCCGGGAATTTCCAGAGTTGGCCCAACGCGTTTGTGCCACGGGGGCGCTCTGTGCTGAAGACCTCTCGCGCCATGTGCGGGCCTGTGATTTTATGGTCCAGCCTTTCCCGGACGGGGTGAGCAGCCGCCGCACGAGCGCGATGGTCGGGCTATCTCACGGGCGGCCCATCGTGACGACGAGCGGGCCTTTGACGGAATCATTCTGGTCCGGGAGCGGGGCCGTAACTCTCGCGCCGGTCGGAGATGTGGCGGCGCTGGTCGGCGCGGCGCGGCATCTACTACAAGACGAAGAGGCGCGGGCGTGCATGAGCGCTGCCGCCAGTTCGCTTTACCGCGAGCGTTTCGACGTGCGGAAGACGATTGCCGCTTTGCGCGCCGGGACGGCTCTGGAAATTCTCTGATAATTGGACCAGCGATTGGTCCTGCTTGAAGACAGACTCAAGAATGCGTATCGCAATTGTCAATTGGAGCAGACGCAGAGCGGGCGGAGTGGAAACCTATCTCAGCAGCATCATTCCTGAACTGCTTCAATATGGTCATTCAGTGGGTTTCATGTATGAGATTGATGAACCTGCTAACCGTGAACGGATTAAGCTATCACATGATTCTCCATCGTGGTGCGTTTCTACACAGGGCTTAGACCAGGCTCTGGCAAAACTTCGTGACTGGCAGCCCGATTTAATCTACACCCATCTGCTTCTAGGTGACCCGGAGTTGGAAGTGAGAATACTTGAAATAGCTCCAGCGGTTTTGTTTGGACATACTTACTATCCGGGCATGTGTATCAGCGGAACTAAAACCTTCAGGAACCCGACGGTCACTCCTTGTACCCGGCGCTTTGGCTGGCAATGCTTACTTCATTATTACCCGCATAGATGTGGAGGATTAAGCCCGGTCACGATGTTGAAATTATATGGCCGCCAGTCGAAACGATTTAAACTTTTATCAAAATATCGAGCGATCATAACCCATTCCCATCACATGCGATTCGAGTATATTAAACATGGAATAAAACCTGAACGCGTACATGAGATTCCCTATTACATTCAGAGCAAGAATGCAAAAGCGCTTATCGGGCCACAACCAGCCACCTGTGCTCCTCAAGATGAAAGCCCTCTCAGTGTTCAGACACCCTCTGTTAAGGAAGAAGATTTACCTGCCTGGCGCTTATTATTCTTAGGCCGGATGGAACTACTGAAAGGTGGTCTGGTCTTCCTGGACTCACTGCCGCAGGTGGCGGACTATCTTGATCGGCCTCTTCACATTATTTTGGCCGGGGATGGTAATGATCGCAAATCGTGGGAACGAAAGGCCAAACGTTTGGAGGCATCTCATCGAAAAATTAAGATACAATTTGCAGGTTGGACCCACTCGGCGCAAATTGATTCCCTATTAACCAGTTGTGATCTGTTGGTTGTCCCGAGTCTCTGGCCCGAACCATTTGGTCAGGTTGGGCCGGAGGCGGGGCATTATGGTGTGCCTGCGGCGGCTTTCGCCGTTGGCGGCATCAGTAATTGGCTAACAAATGGCATTAATGGACACCTTGCTCCTGGAGACCCCGCGACCTCAACCGGACTCGCCGGGGCAATCATAGAATGTTTACGCGACCCGGCGCATTATGCGCGTCTGCGTCAAGGCTCAATCGAATTGGCTCGTCGGTTTGACCTGTCTGAGCACCTCAGAGCATTGCTGCCAATCTTGAAGGACGCCGCACGGCGCGAGCAGTAGTCTGATTTGATAAAACCGAGCGTTATGAAGCAGGTGGTCCCGAATTCAGCATGGTCGGATGAGATGCGTTATGCTTTTGAACATGACCGCATTGAATGGTGGGAACCCGAATTAATGCCGCATCGTTACAATCTCTATCATGATTACATAGAGATGTTGCTGAAATTAATCGGGCTACTTAACCCTCAACGCGTGCTCAATGTGGGTTGCGCTCAAGCCACGCTGGACCTGCTCTTAGCTGAGCAAGGTGTCATGATGACATCAGTCGAAATACGTCCGGGATTTCTCGACTATGCAAAATTACGCTATGAGCGCGGAACCATAAGATGGGTGCCAGGGGATTTTTTCGATGTGAGATTGGATGAGGAGCCTGGCTTTGATTTAGTCATGAGTCACCATGCAATTGAACATGTGGCTGAGCCATCGCGCTTCGTAGAGTTGATGGCAAAATACGTGCGGCCCGGAGGCCATCTCTTGCTCACTTCGCCAAACCATAGGTACATTCGCAGCCGTCTGCCATCCTTTACAGAGGTCGGAGACCTCTCGCAATATTCCAACTTTGCGAACAGTTGCGACGGTCAAGATCATATCTTTGCCTTTACGCGCGAGGAGCTATGCTGCCTCGGCACTTCACACGGATTAAAGCTTGAGCAACACTTCTATTATGAGAGCTTCTTGCTCGCGGGCCATGTGAAATTGTGGCGTTTGCATCAAGTGCTTCCTGGTTGGACTTTCAAAATACTTAATCCGCTGGCCGCTTTGCCATTATTGGACAGTGCGCTATTCCAGAATCAGTGTGTGCTCTTCGTCAAACCGTCTGAGTGATGCAAAGAATTTCATCTCTACAATGGAAAACAGTAGTGCGACAGTTTCATGTTGTCTCTATGTCTGATAGTTGAAAGCGGGGCGGACGTGCGACTGGTTGAAGGGCTGGCGGAGCGCTTCGAGCTCTCTGTACTGGCGCGGGGGATTGAGGGGGGATTGGAGATTAATCATCCTCCCGCGCAGAGCGTGCCGGTAGTTATTGGTCCAGCTTCGAGAATCGCCTTCGCGCGGTCCGTGTGGAAGCATTTGCGCGAGCACGGTGGACAGTTTGATGAAGTCATCGTGCAGGGTTACGGTCTGGCCGCGCTGGCCGCTAATGCGGCGGGTCTGCTCCGGCGCACACGGACATCCATGCTGGTGTGCAGCCCCGTCGAAGCGTATTACCTCTGCCGCAAATTTGTCGGCGTGCCGGGCAAATCGTTTCGCAGGCGCGAACTGTTTGCGATACGCGCGCTGGCGCGTCTCAATGCTCTCATCGGACAGCAGTACATAGTCCTCAGCCGGTATCTCGCCAGTGTGGTTCGCCAGCACGGCGCGCGTGGGCCAATCGCTGTGATTCCGGTGTACGGGGTGGACACGAGCATCTTTAAACCTGCGGCGGAATCAAAGGCCGTCTTGAAGGCGCGGCTTGGATTGCCCGTGACGGGCGCGTTGATTTTTTTCAGCAGCCGCATCGCCCCTGAGAAAGATGCGGAGACGCTGCTTGAAGCCGTCAGGATTTTGCTTGAGCGTGGACGCGACATCCGGCTCCTGCACAGGAGCGGCGGGTATCCGGGCTTTCTCAAGGATGCGGAAAGATTCGGCGTCGCTCAGAGGGTCATCGCGGACGACGCGGTCCATCCGCATCTACAACTGCCGGGAGATTATCAGGCTTGCGATTTGTGTGTGCAGGCCAGCCGCGCAGAGGGTCTGGGTTTTTCGCCGCTCGAAGCGCTGGCCTGCGAAGTGCCCGTCATCGCGACGGCCACGGGCGGCCTCCTGGAGACCATCATCGAAGGGCAGACGGGTTGGACCTATCCGGCGGGCGATGCGCGGGCGCTGGCGAACAAAATCGAAGTTGTCCTGGACGACCCGCAGGAGGCGACTCGCCGCGCCGTCGCGGGCAGAGAGATGGTCCGGGCAATGTATGAGCGGCGCATCGTTTTTGAGAAACTTGAAAGACTCACGCTTGCCAGGGCTCTCTTAAAACCTGAACGCGCGAGAGCAAGTCGGAAGGCGGAAGGATGAAGGATGAGAGCGTGGCTATGCAAGACGCATAGCTCATCCCTCATAGCGGTTTGCGATTGAGTGCGGCTACAGTGACCAGCGTCCAGGTCAGTCCCGCCTGCTTAAGCTGGGCGGGTCGTTGGTGAGCCAGGAAACCCGCCCAGCTTAAGCAGGCGGGACTGACATCAGTCGCACTCATTTGCAAATTGCTATAATAGCTTTTCTTTCATCCTTCCGCCTTCCTACTTCCTGCTTCCGACTTGCTCTTAATTGGTCCAGTTCAATCGCTTGCAAATGTTATCCGTGGTGGACAATTTAATCGGGACGTTGAGGCCCGTTCAACTCAAGGGCAAGGGTTTCGTCTTTGACTTTGTGACGCCGCGCGCGGGCCAGCGAAGGGTCCGCGTGTGGGGCGATTACTGGATGACGCTGGACCTTTCCAATGTGATTCACAGGCAGATTTTCATGGGCTGCTTCGGGCGTTTTATGACGGAGTGTACGCGTGCGCTGCTCCCCCACGGCGGGACGTTTCTGGATGTCGGCGCACATGCTGGGTACTTCACGCTGCTGGCGGCGCACAGGGTTGGCCCGAAGGGGCGTGTCTTCGCTTTGGAGCCGACTCCGCAGACGTTCGCGGCGCTGCAAACACATCTCAGCGTCAACGGCATCAACAACGTCTGGCCGCACATGATTGCGCTCTCGGATTCAGACGGCGCGTTGCGTTTACATGTGCCGCCCGCGAATGAGCATCGTGATTACAACGTGACCTGCGTCGCGCGGGAAGGTTGGACGGCGATTGATGTGCCTTGCAGGCGGCTTGACGAATGTCTCTCGGAGTGGAGCGTCGGGCGCGTTGATTTGATGAAGATGGATGTGGAGGGCGCGGAACCGCGCGTGCTCGCTGGCGGCGCGTTGCGTTTGCGCGAAGGCGCGGTCAGGCATCTCATCGTCGAAGTCAACGGGCCGCGCTTGACCGAAGGTGGCAGCAGCCCCTTGAAGTTGTTCGCTCAACTCGAAGACCTGGGCTTCACTCCGGCGCGTCTCTCAGGTGGGCGCGCGCGCGCGGTCTCCGCCAAAAATTGGGACTTAGACCCGGCGCACGAATACGACCGGCTCTTCATACACGACTCCGCCAGATGATGCTTCCAAGGCTCGCCGTCATAGGAGATTTCGTCGAAGAAAAATGGCCCAGCATGGACCTCGTCGCGGAGATGCTTTTTCAGCATCTGGAACAGGAGCACGCGGGGACCTTGACGGCCACCTTCATCCGCCCGCAGATGCGCCGTCGCCTGACAAGGCTTGGCGTGACCACTTGCCGGAGCACCTTCAACGCGGACCGGCTCTTCAACCGTTGGTGGGATTACCCGCGCCGTTTGAGAAAGCTGCGCGATGGTTTCGAGTTGTTTCATGTGACGGACCATTCTTACGCGCATCTACTGCACAGGCTGCCGCCTGAGAGGGCCGTCGTGACCTGTCATGATCTGGATGCTTTTCGTCCTCTGTTTCAGGAGGACGCAGAGCCGCGTTCAAGATTGCTCAAGGCGCTGGCCGCGCGCAATCTCGAAGGATTGCAAAGGGCCGCGCGCGTGGTCTGCGTGAGCGAAGCCACGCGTCAGGATTTGTTGGCCCATCATCTTTACAGCGATGATCGCGTCGTCGTCATCCCCAACGGCGTGCATCCGTCATTCTCTCCTGAGCCTGACCCGCGCGCTGACAAAGCAGCGAGATGCTTGCTCGGATCAGTTGAAGCAAGCGTTGACGCACAAAATATTTTGCACGTCGGAAGCAGCGTCAGGCGCAAACGCGTGGATGTCCTGTTGCGCGTGTTTGCGGCGGTGCGCTTGGAGTTTCCGCGCGCGCGTTTGATCCGCGTGGGTGGACCATTTACCGCCGCGCAAAAGGAGTTGGTCGAGCGTTTGGGGTTAAAAGATTCTGTGGTCGTCATTCCCTTTGTGGAGAGGGAAGTGCTGGCGGCGCTCTACAGGAACGCGAGTGTGCTCTTGCAAACTTCAGAGAGGGAGGGCTTCGGGCTGCCCGTCATCGAGGCGATGGCTTGCGGGACGCCCGTCGTCGCGAGCGATTTGCCAGTGCTCCGTGAAGTGGGCGGAGATGCGGCGCTCTATTGCCCTCTGGAAGACGTAGGCGCGTGGGCCGCGACGGTCATCGGGCTGTTGAATGAGCAGCGCGAGCAACATCATTCATGGTCCAATCGCGGGACCGTGGCACAGGCGCAGGCCGCGAAGTATAGCTGGGCGGAACATACCAGAAGAATGGTCGCCCTGTATCATGAGTTGTTGTGATGAACACCCGGCATAGTAATGGTTCAACCTGGTCATGAGTGTTTATGAAAGCTGAGTTCACCACCGCAGACACAGAGGACACAGAGGACGCACAGAGAAAAACTGATTTAAATCTTTATGCGTTCTCTGTGCGCTCTGTGTCTGCGGTGGTCAATCACAACGTCCCATGCGCTCAAGATCAAATTGAACCACTACTCTTAGCACGTACAGTTTGACATTCTTTGTGGATAAGACTAGTGTCATGACCGCTTTTCTGATTCCAAAAGGTCCGGCTCGGATAATCACTTGCCTCTGCCAGATAAACTTATCAAGGCTTACCAAAATTCTGTCATCTTTAGTCAATAGCCCTTGCTTACACATCAAGGCCCTGGCGGTTTTGAATATCCGGCGGAGTCCATCCCGTTTGCATAATCTTTAATGGAACTCTGTCGCAAGCGTCAGCGCATCTTCGCTCGGATGCTTCTGGTCCTGCTTCAAGGGCAGACTTCTTCTCGTCGTTTCTCAAAAAGAATGATTCATCGAGAGATGTTTAACTCCCACCTCCCCGGTCTGGAATGAGCACCAGCCAGCCAATTTCCTGGCCCATGTGAGAGCCAGGTCGAAAAGGAAAAAATTCCCAGATGATAAAGAACCCTTCAGCCCCAGAACAAATTGATCGCGCCGCGAGACGCCGTCTCCCCATTATCAACGCTCGCTTGCTGGGCGTGTTCATCCTGCTGGCCCTCATGGCGATTGCTGTCTGTACCGCCGGAGTCCTGGCTGCGGGTCCCGGCCATGTTGGCACAGAGGCTTCATCTCAACTTGATAGCGCCAACGCTTTTCAGGGAACGAATGCGGCCCGCTCCCCGCAAGGGAAAAGCGGAGTGAGAAACATAACTCCGACCGCCACGACGCGCTATGTTGACGGGGCAGGGGTCTGCGGCGGCAACTCTCCCTGCTATACGACCATCCAGGCCGCGATTAACGCCGCCGTATCCGGCGACACGATCAACGTCTTCGCGGGCACATACGCGGAGCAGATTGATATTAACAAAGCGCTGACAGTGCTCGGCCCCAATGCCAACATCAACCCGAACACTGGAACGCGAGTCGCGGAAGCGATCATCTTGCCGACCGCCAGCAATCCGATTGACCCAAGCTTCGCCGGGCCAATCGTCGTGACGGTTTCAGTGAGCGGCGTGACGTTCAAGGGCTTCACGGTTGACGGCGATAATCCGGCCCTCACTTCGGGCGTCTCTTATAACGGCGCTGACGTGGATGCGGAGTTCGGTATCTATGGCACGGAGACATCCAACCCGGATGCTGTCGTCAGCAATAATATTGTTAAGAACATAGGCGAGATGGCCACCTGGCTCAATTCCTTTGGCGCTCCCGGCGGGGCCAGAAACGGTAACAGCCAGATTTCCAATAACAAGGTTGACAACTGCTTCGGCGCATTCGGTCAGGGCATCAGAATCTCCAACGATGCGTGGGTGGACATTCTCAGCAACGTCGTGACTCGTGTGCGCGTCGGCATCGTGATAGAGAACTACAGCAGCAACGTCACGACACACCCGGCCTCGGTCATCGGCAACAACAACATCACGGCCTTTCGCATAGGCATCCGCCACAACCTGCACTACGCCTATACGGCTCCCGGCTTCACGATTTCAAACAACACCGTCAACTCCTACGTGCAGAGCGTCAGGCCGCCAGCGGTGACGGCGATTGAATCTCCCGTCACGGCCTATCAGGGCATTCGCGTTGAATCCATCATGCAGACGGTCTTCGTCACGGTCTCTGACAACACGCTCGTGGGCAACCGCGCGGCGTTGGTGGCGGCTGGTTACACACGCGACGAGGGTTTGCAGTTGACGGATGCTTCCAACACTTCGCCCAACATCCTCTTCAAGCTCAACAACGTCTCGGACTTTATTCGCGGAGCTTATAACGATACGCCCGCCGTCCCAGATTTCGAGTGCAATAACTTCACAGGCAACACGACGGGCATCTATCTCAGTTCCAATGCGACTAACGGTCTCATAGCCCATAACAACAACATCAACGGCAACGGGTTCGGCTTGCAGAACGACGGCCCCGCCAACGTCAACGCTCAAGGCAACTGGTGGGGCGCGGCCAATGGTCCAGGCCCCGTCGGTCCCGGCAGCGGCGATAGAGTCAGCACCAACGTTGATTTTTCCAACTGGCTGACCGCCACTTCAAACTGTCCTCCGCCGTGCCCGACCAACGTCGCGCGCGATACCTTCGGAGCGACGGCCATCGCTACCTCCGAGTACAGCATCAACTTCCCCGCCAGCGGCGTCATAGACGGCGAGCACAACGGCAATAACTGGGGCGCTGGCGGCGGCTGGAACGACGGCACGCGCGGCGTCTTCCCCGATAACGTGCAGGTCAATCTCAACGTCGCACAGTCCATTGATGCGATAGACGTTTACACTTTGAAGGACCAGCCCAACAACGGTTCGAGCGTGGGCGACTTCACGACTTTCGCCTCTTACGGCATCACCAATTTCGATGTCCAGTACTGGAACGGCTCATCCTGGGTGACAGTGCCCGGCGGCAGCGTCACCGGCAACAATCGCGTCAAGAGAAGGTTCTCTTTCTCCACGCCGCTTTCTACGGACAGGATTAGAGTCGTGGTCAACGATTCGGCTGACCATCTCTTCAGTCGCGTGGTGGAAGTGGAAGTCTTTAGTTGCAGCCCTGTCAACGTTCCGACTCCGACTCCAACACCATCGCCATCGCCATCGCCGTCACCTTCTCCGACTCCAACTCCCTGCGCCAGCCCGACCAACGTCGCGCGCTCGACCAACGGCTCGACCGCCGTCGCTTCGTCAACCGTCAACGCCAACTTCCCCGCCTCCGGCGTCATAGACGGCGAGCGCAACGGTAACACCTGGGGCGCTGGCGGCGGTTGGAACGACGGCACGCGCAGCGTCTTCCCGGACAACGTCCAGGTCAACTTCAACACCGTTCAGACGATTCGCCAGATAGACGTTTACACTCTGAAGAATCAATTCAACAACGGGTCCGTCGTCAACGATACGACGCCCGCCACCAGTTACGGCATCACGAATTTCAACGTCCAATACTGGACGGGCGCGGCATGGGTGGATGTCCCCGGCGGCGTTGTCACGGGCAACACACTGGCGAAGAGAAAGTTTATCTTCCCTGACATCATGACGGATAAGATTCGGGTGGTGGTCAATGATTCGGCGGACCACGTCTACAGCCGCGTGATAGAGATTGAAGCCTTTAGCTGTGTTCCCATCAAAGTCAATTGCGTCAACAACGGCGGGACCGGCGGATGTTTCAACACGATTCAGGGAGCCATCAACGCTTCGTCACCCGGCGACGTGGTTAATGTCCAACCGGGCACATACGATGAGGATGTGACCGTCAATAAGAACAACCTCCAGTTGATAGGCTCCGGCGCAAACGTCACCAACATACGCGGTCCCATCGGCGGTCCCGGCACGACCGTGCAAGCCGCTGCCAATAACGTGACCATCGCCGGATTCACGATTACGCGTCTCGGCAACAACACGACCGACTGGAATAATACTGGACTCAACTCTGCGGGCATCGCCGTTCAGGGTCAGGGCGTGACAGGCATGCTCGTGCGCGACAACATCCTGACGGGCAATCGTTCGGCCATTGATGTCAACAACAGCAACGGTCATACCATCCGCAACAACGTGATTGATTTCAACCGCACGGGCATCATCTTCGGCAACCAGACCGATAATGAGACCGTCGTAGAAAACTTCATCACTAACAACTGGACCGTCGGCTTACTCTTCCTGGACCGCAGCGGGAGCGGGACGCCGCCGCAGTCCGCTTTGCACAGCACGTTCAGCAACAACAACATCAGCGCCAACTGGTACGGCCAGATAGTTGACCGTCAATCCGGCGGCTCACTTCCGGCCCCCGGAACCACCAACCTCAAGAACGCGAGGGGTAACTGGTACGGGACGACATCGCCCGTCAGGACCACCGCCAACAGCGCGGAGCCTGGCTACGGCGCACAGATTCCCGTCGCCTACGGCGGCTCGGCCACGCCTCCGGGCGGTCAACCGGACATCGCTGGCCCCACTTCCGATAATTTGAAAACGGACCCGATTCTGTACAGCGGCACGGACACCAACGTGGAGACGACGCCCGGTCGCGGCACTTTCGGATTTCAGGGCAACCCGAACACTTTAGTCTCCCCCGCTGACCAGAAAGGCTGGTTGTTCTTCGATGACTTCGGCAGCGGAACCGGGTCCGGCGGTTTGGAAGCTGGTCCGGCGACGCCTCCGCTCGGCAGCGGGAGCGCCTTCCTGACGGTTGACGCAACTGCTCGCCAGGCGTTTGAAACCTTCGGCGCATACGGCGGGACGCGCATGGATGATATTACCAGCCTGCGTTATGGTAGCTATCAGAACAACAACTCGAACACGGTCGTCGCCAATTCTTTACAGTTCGACATTGACTACGACCTCAACGACGCGGACAACACTTTCCAGGGGCGGCTCGTCTTCGAGCCGTATCTGACAGGCACGGTTCAACAGAACGTCTGGCAGACCTGGGATGCGTATGCGGGCAACTGGTACGGCTCTAAGACGACGGGGATAGTGGGCGGCGTGAGCGTTGCTCAACCCTGCCAGCCAGCCACTCCATGCACATGGTCGCAGGTGCTCGCGCTCTTCCCGAACGCGGGTGTGCGTAATACATCAAGCAGCGGCCTGCTGTTCAAGGCGGGCGGACCCTGGTCGCCGGGTTTCGACGGCAACGTTGATGCCTTCAAGGTCGGCATCGGCAGCTTCAGGACCACGTACGACTTCGAGGCCGCGCCTTAACTCGCCGGACAAGCTGCTCTTCTTCGCGCATCGGTCGTCAGGCTTTCGCCGGTTTGACGACCGATGCTTTTACCGGCAGGGCAAAATATCCTGTGCCGCAGCAGTAGTCATGGCCGCACGGGCGCGTTGATTATCTTGATTAAGTCAGTGGCTATTCCGCATGGAACATCTTAACGAACTGCGAGTCTTGCAAATCGGCAAGTATTACCCGCCGCATCGTGGCGGCATGGAGACGCATCTTGAGGCGTTGTGCGAAGACCTCAAGCGTTACGTCGAAGTGGAGATCGTCGTAGCCGCGAGCGGCGAGCGACGGACCAGCCATCAACTGCTCGATGATGTCAGGTTGACGCGCGTCGGCACGCTCTTCAACCTCAAGAGCGCCCCCTTCTGCCCGCGTATGGTCCACGCCATCTATAAATCCAGGGCCGACATCGTCCACATACACCTCCCCAACCCCGGAGCCATTCTGGCTTACTTAGCCAGCGGCCATCGCGGGCGTCTCGTCCTCACGTATCACAGCGACATCGTGCGACAGAAAGTTTTGAGCCGCGTCTTCGAGCCTTTTCTCCAACGCGCTTTGCATCTCGCTGACGCGATTATCGTCTCCAGTCCGAATTATGTGGAGACCTCAAACGTGCTGCTCAAGCACAGGGAAAAATGTCGCGTCATTCCATTCGGCATCAAACTTGATAGCTTTCAGTCGCCCGATACGGTCGAGGTCGCCAAGCTGCGCGAACTGTACGGGCCGAGGATGGTCCTCGGAGTGGGCCGTCTCGTTTATTACAAAGGGTTCAATCATCTCATACGCGCCGCGAAATATTTCGATGGACACGTCGTCATCGTCGGATGCGGGCCGCTCTACGACGCGCTCAGAGAGGAAGCGAAAAGCTGCGGGGTGAGCGAGCGTGTGAGCCTGCTCACCAACGTCAGGGACGTGCGTCCCTACTATCATGCGGCGGATGTTTTCGCGCTCTCTTCCGTCGCGCGCAGCGAGGCTTTCGGCATCGTGCAATTGGAGGCGATGGCCTGCGGCAAGCCCGTCGTCAATACAGAACTTGATACGGGCGTGACCTATGTTTCGCGGAGCGGGGATACTGGCCTCACCGTCCCACCTGCCAACGACGAAGCTCTGGGCCAGGCCATCAACGCCCTCTTAAACGACCCTGCGCGCGCTGCCAGCTACGGCCAGGCGGGCCAACGCCGCGTCTTGAGAGAATTCAACCTGCCGGTCATGACGAGCCGGATTCTGCAACTCTACGGTGAAGTGATGGGAGCCACCCTCGCGGAACCCATCCCCCTCGCCTCGCCCGTGCTGATGATGAAAGCGAGCGAGCAAATCAGATAACCGCAAGCGATGGCGCGAGCCTCTCTTTCTGATTATCTATAGCGGTTCTCGCTTGCATGCGACAACAAACGTTCACCACCGCAGACGCAGAGAGCGCAGAGGGGGCGCAGAGAG
>DASYML010000091.1:0-42276 GCA_036009045.1 Pyrinomonadaceae bacterium | reverse complement strand
CTGAATCAAGTCGCGGCCACTGAAAGACGGCACGACGATGGAAAGGGCGATCATCAAGTTGATGAGGATAATGCCCGCCTGCGCCACGCGACCAATCACCAGCCCATAATTCTGGTGTCGCCCACGTCGGCGATAGAATCCAACGACAAGACTCTTGGCCCAACGCGCAATGAGACATGAAATCGTGAAGAGGATGAGGGCCAAAACAAGATTCGGCAGCATGAAGAGAAAGCCATTAACTATGACTTGCATCTTGGCCCAGGCCGGTGAAACGTCGAAATTCACGGTTCCTCCTCGCGCTTCACTTGGAGATGAGCGAGAGTTTCTTCAACCCATTACTTACTATGTGCCAATCGCCGAATAGATGTGAGACATCTGCGCCGCGCCGACCGGCTTCGATTCGCGTATGGTAGAGACCGGCGTCGCGCCGACGCTTTTGAGTAACTTCATCACAGGCTCTAGTTTGTCATAGAACACGACGACCACCTGACCGTCGCGCAAGGTTTCAAGTTCGCGTGACAGCGCGTTAACTTCATCCAACACGATCAGGCATTCAGTGGCCGGAGCTTCCGCGTGCGCGGCCTGACAGAGCATCTCGGCAACTTCGCCCTTCCGGCGTCCTCTGAGATCAGCGTCCTCCTTAATGATGATTCGTTGAAAGCCTCTTGCCGCCACTCTGCCCGCTTGCTCTATGAGGCTATCGTCACGGTCGCCCGGCACGCCGATGATGCCCGTCACTCTTCTATCGTTCCACCTGGCGGCCATCCGGCAGACGGCGGCGAAGGCGTCAGGGTTGTGCCCGTAGTCAACCATCACGTAGCCGCCGTTTACTTGATAGAGATTAGCCCGACCGGGATTGTATTTACTATTAAAGCTCTTGAGCGACGCACGCAGATGCTCGCCCGTGACTCCGTATGCGCGACACGCGGCGACAGCAGCGAGAATATTGGCGATTTGAAATTCGGCCCGTCCCCCCATCGTGCAGGGGATGTCTGCGACACGCAGCAAGGGAAGCTCGGTCCGGTCGTTCGCTTCAATAATCAGACTGTCGCGTAAGAAGTAGGCGGTGTGCCCTGCTGCGAGGTGCCGTGCGATGAGCGGATTATTTTCGTGAAGTGAAAAATAGATGACCCGCTTCTTCAATTGAGAGACGCGCGGGTTTTCCATCAAGCGCGAGAGATGTTCGTCGTCGGCATTTAAGACGAGCGTGCCGCCTTCGCGCACGCGCTCTGCGATGAGAGATTTGATGTAAACCAAATCTTCTACGCTCTCGATGCCGTCTTGTCCGATATGATCCGGCCCGATGTTCGTCATCACGGAGATGTCCGACCAATCATAGCCGAGGCCGCGTCGAACGATGCCGCCCCTGGCTGTCTCCAACACGGCGACATCCACCGACGGGTCGGACAAGACTGTTCTGGCCGAATGCGGTCCCGTCGTGTCGCCTTCAACGATCCGTCTATCTCCGATATAGATGCCGTCCGTGGTCGTGATGCCGACCGTCTGACCCGTTTGTGAAAGGACGTGACCGATCATTCGTGTGACGGTGGTCTTGCCGTTCGTGCCCGTAATGGAGAAGATGGGGATGCGCCCGTTATTGCCCGCCGGATACATCATCTCGATGATGTGGCTGCCAACGTCGCGCGGTCTGCCTTCGCTCGGATAAATGTGCATGCGTAGGCCCGGCGCGGCGTTGAGTTCGATGATTCCGCCGCCGGGTTTTTCGACGCCGCTCTTCTCCACCGGCGAGGTGATGTCTCTCAGGACCAGATCAACGCCGCAGATGTCCATGCCAATGACGCGTGCCGCCCGCTCGCACATCTCCACAACTTCGGGATGCACAATCTCCGTCACGTCTTTCGCCGTGCCTCCCGTCGAGAGATTGATGCTTTCGCGCAGGAGCACGGTTTCGCCAACCGCCGGGACATCACCGAGACTCAGACCGGCTTTGCATAGATAAGCGGTCATGATGTCGTCAATCCTGATTTGCGTGAGCGGCTTCTCATGCCCAAGCCCACGCATCGGGTCCTGATTCGCAATCTCTATCAACTCGGCTATCGAGTGATGACCGTCTCCGACGACGTGCGCGGGCGCGCGCTCGCTGGCGGCGACCATGCGTCCGCCGACGACCAGCGCACGGTAATTTTTTCCGACGAACAACTCTTCGACCAGAACCTTCTCGGAAAACTCACGCGCGACGGCGAAGGCTTGCCTCATCTGCTCAGGCGTCGAGATGTTGAGCGAGACGCCGAGGCCCTGACGCCCATCCAGAGGCTTGACGACGACCGGCACTCCGATGTGGTCCAGAGCCTCAACCGCGTCTTCTTCCGTGCGGACCACTTCGCCGCGCGGCACCGGAATCGAAACCTGTCGCAAGAGAAGCTTGGTGAACTCTTTGTCTCCGGCGGTCTCGACTGCGACGGCGCTCGTCTGGTCGCACATCGCGGCTTGAATGAAACGGCGATTCTTTCCGTAACCGAGTTGGACGAAGCTTTCCTCTCCGACGCGAGACCAGGGAATGCCGCGCCTCGTCGCGGCGTCCACAATCGCCCTCGTGCTCGGCCCAAGTTCAAAGTCAGCAACGATGCGCCGTGCTTCCCGCAGTCTTTCCTCAAGCGGAAACTCTTCGCCTTTGACCAGAGCACCGGCGAGTTCGACTGCCGTCTCTAAAAGGTAACGCATGCCGTGCTCGGACTTATATGTGACGACCACATTGTAGGAGCCCGGAGTTCCCGCGTGACGCGCCCTCCCGAATCCGACGGGGATGCCTGCCGCCTCGCTCAGTTCGAGAGCTACGTGCTCAACGATGTGCGCGAAATACGTGCCCTCAAAAAGCCTTTCAATGAATCCGCCGCGCCTGTCTCTGCTGCAACGATGTTCTCGCAGCCCCGGCAGCAAGTTGATTAAACGTTCATTGAAGCAGGAAATCTCGCGGCTCTCCGTGTCAGTCAAGCCATCCAGTTCGAGCTTCATGATCAAGACGGGTTGATAATGATAGGTATTCGGTCCTGCGAGAGTTCTAATAGTTTCGATTCTCATGATTTCCCACCCTTGTTCGTTTGCGCTCACACCATCAACTCCGGTGCGCCTTCGCTTTCTCTACGGTCGCGGCCTTCCCTTTCAAAGCCTTGTCCGTCTCATCAATCGGCTCTCGTTTTTCCAAATCGAATTTATGGCCCGTTGAGAGGACATGAATCTGGACTCCGTGTATGGTCAACGCCTGGTCCCTTTCAAGGTCCGGCAGATTCGTATAGGTGATGTCGCCCGCGTCAATGACGGTGACGGTGTTCTCCCCTATGACTTCCAACTTACCGTCGTTGACGACAAGAGCCGTGTTCTCGTCAATGCCGAACCCTATGTCCTGCGGGTAGTGCGCGATGGCCGTCAACAGTCGCCCGATGCGCCCGCGCTGCGAGAAGTGCGTGTCAATCATCGTATCCGGGAGAAAGTCCATCCCCGGCCCGATCTCCATGCCGCCCAGGCGCGGCGTACAGTTTGACTCCCCACGGATAATCATCGAATGAGACATCATGGCGGCCCCGGCGCTAGTGCCACCGAGTACCGCACCCCCTTCGTACTTCCTGTGAATTAACTCCTGCATCTCCGTGCCGCCCATCAGACTTGTGATATGCAGTTGATCGCCGCCCGTGAAAAAAATGCCGGTCGCCCGCTCGATAATTTCTAAAGCCTTCAGGTCATGCACGTCCTTCCTGCGTGAGACATCAACCATCCGCGCATCGTCAACTCCGAGCTTCTTAAAGACCTTCCGATATTCGTCCGCAGACTCTTCCGGCAAGTCCGTGGCGACCGTCATGATGGCGATGCGGGCTTTGGCTTCACCGGCCAATCGAATGAACTCCTTGAGGATGATGCAATCACCCTCTTTATCTTCTCCACCGCCGACGATGACCAGCTTGCCCCTTGTCCCGTTTACTTTCATATACGTCCCTCGTCTTAATCCAGCGCGCTGCGTCATTCACTCAATGCCAGCGCCCGGAGCGAATATCCACTCCCGATTAAAATCGTAAGCGCAGAACCCGCAATATGCAGACAAGCGCGTTCCTGATATGTTCAATAGCAACTACCCACATATCCCGTCCCCTTTATTTAGAAATGGTTTGGTAAATAATTATGCCAAATAGAAACTCTCTGGTTAGTACGCAAACGGACGCTTAAACCAACTCGCAATCTATGAAGTGCTCGCATCTTCCGGTGAGCGGTTTTGCTTACCAACACTTTTGTTTCCCGACAGGGAAATAGTCCGGTTACTGTCTTCCAGAAACTTCTGTCTCACAACGACCTCACCATCACTCATCAAGCACCGCCCGCGCGCGATCACCTCTCTGAGTTCGAGCGAACCTTTGCGAATCACGAGCACGTCCGCATCCTTCCCCGCAGCAAGGCTTCCTTTACCGTCGAGTTTGAGAACCCTGGCCGTGTTTGAAGTCACCAGCCGCAGCACAGTCTCAACCGCGAACCGCCCGTTGATAATGCAATCACGAACCTGGCTGTACAGCGTATGCGGGCTGGAAATTGAAGCGTCGGAAGAGGCTGTGAGCCGGGTGGTGTTGCCGCCTCGCTCAAGATAGAACGCGAGCCACTTCGCTAAATCTTCCTCGACCGTATCAATGTCAACAGTGACGCCCCGTTTGGTTAATTCAACCGCCTCTTCCATCAATCCTTCATTGCGCTCGACGTGTGTCGGATAGAGCCACGCTGGTTCTACTTCATACTCTTCCAGCAATCTGCGCAGCGGCTCCAACCGCCTCTTGCCGTCGCCCACATGAAAGTGAGTGATGCCCGCTTTCTTGCTCAACATCCCGCCGATGTAAGCATCCGTGACGAGTCGCGCCAGACTCTCAACGTCAGGCTCTGCGGCGCGCAGGTCGGAGATGGCAATCTCCCCTGCGCCTATCACCTCTTCCACGAACAGGAGGTCTTTGCGGACCGAGCCGGTCAGGGTCGTCGGGGGCACGTTGTAGCCGCCCGTGTAGATGAAGGCCGTGAGTCCTTCTTCATGCAGCGCCCTGGCACGCGCCAGAAGGCCGGGCATCGTCTTTGTAGTCGTGTCTACGCCGAGACAGCCGACGACCGTAGTGATTCCGGCAGAGATGAGTTCACTGAGGAAAATCTCAGGGGTTTGCGTGCTGAATCCTTGCTCGCCGCTTCCGCCCGCGAGGTGTTCGTGCGGGTCTATGAGGCCGGGAGTGACGAGGCAATCGGTCGCATCAATGACGGCTAATTCGAGTCCCAAAGCTTCGACCGCACGGCGGTCTATCTCTCCGATTCGTGCGATCCGATCACCGGCGAGTAGCACGCCCTTTCGTCCCTGCGGTTCCGGGGCATAGATTTCCCCATTTTCAATGAGCGTCAACATGTCCGCGCTTCAGGGATGGATGATTATTGAGCTTCCCTGATATGAACGAGTATCGCTTTTGTCCGGTCTCGCTCGGAACGCTCGTGGATACGCGCCAGCAGGACTTTCACTCTCAGGGGGCCGTCTTCGTATTGGCAGGTGAAACTAATGCTGTTCGCCTGTTGCGAACTCTGTCTGAAGCTATTGAGACATCGCTGAAACTCTTCGACGTTCTCAAAGGGCGCGACTTCGCTGAAGAAGTTGCGGCCTATGATGTCAACCGCAGAGCCGTCTGCCCGACCGTCCTTTTCGATACGGGAATAGAGCACTTGCCCGGACGGGTCGAGTTCGAGCAAGCCGAAGAATTTCTGATTTGCGAGGATCGAAACGCTCATTGCAAAAACCTCCGTGTTCAATTACCGGGCCTCTCCGAATCCGACTGGTTTCTTCTAAGAGAGGTGCTTTACTAAAACCTGGTCTAGCTGCTTCAAGTCAATCGGTTTAATCAAGTAGTCGTCGAAACCTGCGGCGTGCGCCTTGGCTATGTCTTCCGCCGCCACATATCCTGAGATGGCGATCACACGCGTGTTGCGCAACTCCGTCCGGTCACGGATAAGAGAGAAAGCTCCCAGGCCATCCAGACCCGGCAGGCTTAAATCCATCAAGATCAAATCAGGTTGAAAGCTTTGGGCGCTCTCCACCGCTTCAAGCCCGTCTCCGGCCTCCAGCACGCGACACCCTCTCTGCTCCAACAGATACCGGATCAGGAAACGTATATCATCGTTATCATCAACGACCAGCACCGCAGGCTTCTCCGTCTGTGACGATGACCGCAGCGCTCCCAGGCATCGGTCGGGGGAAGCCGAAACATCGCGCTTCGTCTCCAGCATGGCTGACATCCTTTCTCTGTTGTGTCGGGGGATAGCGCGCTGTGGGGGCAGCGACAAAAAGTTATGCATGTGAAAAGAAGGGTGAGTGACATATCCGCTACGCGCCCACCCTTCACCCTGCTTGTCCTACAGTCGCGCTCTCAGGCCGCTGTTACGGCGTCCATTTTTGACTGTGTGTGAGAGATTAGCAGGCCGTCATTATGTTGTCTGTCCGACACCGGACATAAAGCGTTGGAACATTTGAGAAGCGTATACGAGGGGCGCTGTGTACGGTTGAGGACATGAACACTTGTCTTCAGAGCTATCGTTCGCGGCTCATCTGATGGCGGCCAAGGCCGGGGGTTTTGTCGTGTGTCGCTGAGACAAGAAGGCGGCAAACGAAGTTGATTTATTGGCCCGGATTTTATCGCGCCGCGCCCGTATATGTCCGATGCAAGACAGACTGTGTGTGCTAGATTATGCTTTTAGCGTAAATCACTCGGCTCTATACATAAAAGGCGCGCCTTTCGCATCAGGACTAGCTCTTTTACGATATTGCTCGACGGTTCTTGAGGCACTAAACCCGGAGACTGAAGGATTCCCGCTTCTGTTGAACCATGCCAGCAAACTCCAACGCTCAGTCAGGAAACCGCATCCTCGCCGCCCTGCCCGCAGATGAGTATGAGCGTCTTCTCCCTCATCTGAAGCCGGTCATTCTGGAGTACAGGCAAGTCCTCTTCGAGCCACACAAAACCATTCAATATTCCTATTTCCCGGAAGACAGCATCATCTCAATGGTCTCTTTCATGATGGACAAGACGATTGTGGAAGTCGGCCTGGCGGGCCGCGAAGGGATGGTCTGCGTTGCAACTTTCCTGGGGGCTAACTCGTCGCCCCATCAATGCATCGTGCAGGGACAGGGGAGCGCCATAAGGATTAAAGCGAGCGCGCTTCGCGAAGAGTTCACACGGGGCGGCAGGCTGCAAGACCTCTTGTTACGCTACACGCAGGCTCATCTGGTCCAGGTAGCTCAGACATCCGTCTGCAACCGCCTGCACGCCCTGGAATCAAGGCTCTGTCGCTGGCTCTTGATGATTCACGACCGGGCGGACGGGGACGAGTTCCTGCTCACCCATGACATTATTTCTATCATGCTCGGCGCGCAACGCACGGGCGTCACAGATACCGCAGGCACTCTCCAGAAGAAGCGGATCATCAGCTACAGTCGCGGCAGGCTCGCGGTCCTCGACCGGCAGAAGCTTGAAGAAACGTCGTGCGAGTGCTACTGGATTGTCAGAGAAGAATACGACCGCTTGACCAGGGCGCGAACTCCCTCACATTAACACCCTCGCGCATGAGCATCTTTACGGTCTAAATTCCCTACGCCGTCACCCTCCCGGAACAGCTATCTTTATATGTCTGATGCCAGACATACCGTGCTATACTCTTCTTGCTGTCAATCACCCAACATGCTGGTGTGTCTTTACCGTCGGCTGCCATCACTTACCTCGAAGGCCCACTATGACCATCAGAAATCTTTTGCTCGCCTGTCTGCCCCGCGACGTGTACGCGAGGATAGAACGCGACTTGAGGCCGGTTTCACTCTCACGAGGCGAAGTGCTCCACAGGCCGGGCGAGACAATCCGCACCCTTTACTTTCCTATCACCTGCTTGATCTCTATCACCGTCACGATGGGCGAAGGCCAGACCGTCGAGACGGGCGCGGTCGGCAGGCGCGAAGTGGTCGGCATCAACGCCTTTATGGGAGGCCGCGAGACGACGCAGACAGAGTACATCGTGCAAGTGCCCGGCGAGGCGCTGAAAATAGCGGCAGACCCGTTGAAAGAAGAGTTCAACCGCAACGCGGAGATGCGCGCCGTGATGCTGAAATACACGCAGGCTTTCGTCGCGCAAATCTCGCAGAACGTCGGCTGCAACCGCACACACACTCTGGATGCGCGTTGCGCACGCTGGCTGCTCGAAGTCCGCGAACGCATCGAGTCGGACGAACTACCCCTGACGCATGAGTTCATCGCGGAGATGCTGGGCGTGCGCCGCGCTGGCGTCACAGAGGCCGCCGTGAGGCTGCGGGAGAGGGGTCTCATTGACTATATACGCGGGCACATTCACATCACAGACGCGCAGGGGCTGGAGGCGACCTCTTGCGAGTGCTACATGGTCTTGAAAGAGGAGTACGACCGGCTGCTGGGCGAAAGGCTCTGGCACGCAGATGGTGACTGCTGAGTCATAAGCGAGCAGCATCGAACGGCCATCCGATAAAATTTGAAGGGGGCGCCACCGTTTTGCGAATCACGGCGTCGCCCCCTTCACCCTTTAGCTCTTCTTGCTGCATGTCCACCCGCCAGTCAGATAGACCTCTGTGGAAATCTCACGAGAGATGCCATAGAAATCTTTGACGGACGGACGTGACAGTAAAAATATAATGGGTGAGAGTCTCTGTCAGTACGAAAACGAACGGACAGAGACTCTTTAATTGGATATATTGCCAATCTAAAATCTATCTAGGAGTTGACTGGCGTGAGCAGCCTCGCCTGCGCGTCGTCGGTCAGCTATGAAGTAGGAATCGGTCGTAGCCCTGCTCTCTCGAAAGGCAACAGTGAGAGCGGGCGCGGCTCATCCACAAACAGATCATCAGAACAAGCAGGAGGAAACTTGATGCGACGGACCTTAGCTCTTCTAGTCTTACTGACCGTTGCCGCTTTCTGGACAGCATGTAGCGGCAGTGACAACACAAATACCAGCAACGCCAATAATGCTAACAGCACTACCGGCACGTCCAGTACCACCACCACCACAGGCACATCCACGACTGGCACAGGGACGAACAGCACCGGGACAACCG
The DNA here is from genome assembly GCA_036009045.1 of Pyrinomonadaceae bacterium. Classification (GTDB taxonomy): domain Bacteria; phylum Acidobacteriota; class Blastocatellia; order Pyrinomonadales; family Pyrinomonadaceae; genus DASYML01. Next base: position 33,188 of record DASYML010000091.1, on the reverse strand, counting down.
GCACGGGCACGAGCACGACGGGGACCGGGACGACCAGCACCGGAAATGGAAATATGGGTGGGACTGGCACGACCAGCACGGGAACAGGCAACTCCAACATGGGCGGCTCAGGGACCGGGAATGGTAATATGGGCACCGGAACCGGGACAGGCACTGGTAATTCCAACATGGGTGGCACGGGTAGAGGAAATGGCAACATGGGCGCTACCGGCGGCAACACCCGTGGGAACACAGGGACAGGCACAGGCGGCAATACTCACGGCGGGACAGGCTCAACGGGCACAGGCTCGACCCCGACCAGGCCATAAACTCTCGGTCCGAAGCAACCGTAAAAGCTGTCAGGCGCGCTCAATGACATTGAGCGCGCCTGACAGCTTTTCAGACCGGACTTTTCCTGCCGCGTTATTCCTGTTCTGCCAGTCTCCTTTGCCTATTCGCCGTGCGCCGCATCCGTCGTTATGTTTTCGGGCGCAGTATCCGAACTGCCTGCGCCGTCCGTGCCCACACCTGTACCACCGCTGCTTGTTGAGCCACCGCCCGGCCCGCCGCCGCTAGACTCTCCGGTGGGGCTTGCGCCACTGAGACTACTGGCTGTGCTCATCCCGGCTGGCGCTCCGGTAATATCCATTTCGCCAACCGCTCCGATAGTGCCTTGCACATTAGCAGCATTCGCTTCTTCAACGGTCGTGCGACCCGTATCCGGCAAATATGCTGTGCCGCCTCCCGTCACGCCGGGTCTCAGTTCGTCCGTGCGTGTCGAATCTCTATCCTCTGTGCGCCCCGTGCCCGAAGCGAATCTATCCGCCTCTTTATTTTCACTTCCTTCAGTCATACTCCATCCTCGCGGCTGATTGTTGAGAGCCGCCTTTGTTTAGATGGCACGTCCAGTGGCTCATCATCTACGATTCGAGTTGTTCGCGTTACTGCTATTCGTGTTGCTGCGGTTCGCATTGCCGTTCGTATTACCATTCATCATCCCGCCGCTGTGACCGTTCAACTCGCGCGCCATGCGAAGGTGCTCTTGCAGCGTCGGCAACGTTTTGGCGGCGAAGGCTCTTAAATCTCCATCCGCGCCACGCGCCGCCTGCTTCTGAAACAGGGACACATCCTTCTGATGGTCCTTGACCATCTCTTTGGCGTAAGCACTATCGAAGGCCGCGCCGGAGAGTTGCGTCATCTTGGTCATCAGTGATTGATGCTTGGCATCCAAGCTTGCAGGCACGTTGACACCCCTGGCGGAAGTCAACTGCATCAGTTCGCTATTGGCCCGCGAATGATCGTCTACCATGCGCTGGCCGAACTGTTTGACACCGTCACTTGAGCCACGCTCGGCTGCCAGCCGCCCAAGCTCAACTTCGGCCATGCCGCCCATCGCAGCCTCCATGACGAATTTCTGGTCCGTCGAATTGAGAGCCGCAGTTGTCCCACCAGCGCTCATCTGCCCATCCGTATTCCGGTTCATATTTCCGCCAGAGCCATTGGCGTTCATGCCCTCACTGATGTTCGAGTTCGCGTTTGCGTTTGCATTCATGCTTTGACCGGCATTCGTGTTTCGGCTAGAGCTACTGTTCGTGTTGCGGTCTCGGCGGTTGGCGTTACGATTTTGCTGCCCGCTATTCTGGTTGGAGTTCTGTTGAGTTGAGTTCTGTGTTTGCTGCGCGGCGATGACGCCGACCAGCAGAAAGATTCCGACTACTACGACGTGGGCGATAATTATAACCCGCTTGTTCATCACTTCCCTTCCTTTCTCATCTTCTCTTTACATAGGATGTCTATCGAATTTCATCTAGCCCTGCGGCCACCGCGCGTCTGCAAGCCGATGAGACGCGCAGGGAACGTGCCGAAGTCCTCGACCTCCCAGGTATTGCCATCTTTGAGCCGGACCTTGGCCGCAGGAATCAACATGCCCTCATTCCCGCCCCCGCCAAAATAGAGTTCCGCATAGCCGAACTTGTAATCCTCAGACCTGGTCCCATAACGCAGTTCGGAAATGCGCAGGTTGCGCTGATAGAGGACAACCAGTTTGGTTCCGCCCTCCTGTCGCGTGGAGATAATGGCATTGGCCGTTACGCCGATGCCCGTGCCGAGTTGTATCCTCCCGGCGTCCATCCCCGAGAGAACCTTGAGCAGTTCGTCCTGCCCGCCCGATTGCAACGCAGAGTTGAGACGCTGGACATCTTCGGGCGACGTGTACCGATTGATGATAAGTGTGAACGGTCGCGTCCGCCCGTTGGCCCCCCCGCCGACGTTGACTACAGTGCCTGTGACATACTGGCCCAAGTCCCTGTGCCCCTGGCCTTTCACCACTGACACCGGCTGGCAAAAGAGCATCCCCACTACGACGAGGCAGCAAAGCGCCCAACAGAAACCGGCCTGTCTTCTTTCCTTCATATCTTACTCCCCTAGCTCAAAGGCGCTTCAGCCAGATTCCAATAAACAGAGCGAATGAAACCTGAGCGCGATTAATCCAATTTCAATTAAGAGTGATTGAAAAGAATAACAACGCAGAGATTGACAGTCTGTTCGCTCTCGTACACTGGCTCGCGTCGGCTTCAGTGGAGAGGCTTCGGCTTGGCTCAGGGAGGCATACAAGATGCCGGAGTGTTGCAGAGGGGATAGACAAGCCGTCCGCTCTAAACTCCGAGAGAAGGGATTATCGGACTCCGGCTAAATGACTGGACAGAGTGATTATTCAGCCGCGACAGAGGCACAAAAGTGCCGGGTTACGTCGGAAACGCTCATCCCTCATCGCTTATCGCTGACAACTGATCGCAAACTAATTCCCACACTTGTGCGAGATGTTTTTCGGTCGTCAGCACGTTACCGACAGCAATGCGTAATGCGAGTCGCCCGTGAAGCCGCGTGTGTGTCAAGTAGGTCGCGCCCGTCGCGTTGATGCGTGCGAGCAATCGTTCGTTCAACTCATCTAATACCTCTTCAGGAAGACCTACGCTCCGCTTATTGTTTATCGCGCGGGCGCGGAAGCAGACGACACCCATCTCAACAGCCGCCAGCATTTCAAATCGCTCGTCTGTCCTGACCCACCGGGCGACGAGGCTCGCGAGGCGGCGGGCTTCGCGGATGCGCGCGGCGAGTCCCTCGCGCCCGAAGGAGCGGATGACGAACCACGCTTTGAGCGCGCGGAAGCGGCGACCGAGTTGGATGCCGTAATCCATGTAGTTAGGCAGCGCCCGACCTGCGCGTTCGGCGTCACCGCGCAGGTATTCCGGAACAAGCGAGAAGACGCGGCGCAGGGCTTCGGGGCGACGCACATAGAGCGCGCTGAAGTCGAGCGGCACGAACAACCACTTGTGCGGATTGAAGACGACGGAATCCGCGCGTTCGACGCCGCGCATCACATAGCGGCCTTCTTCGAGGAGAGCCATGGCCCCGCCGTAAGCGGCATCAACGTGCAGCCAGATGTGATACTCGCGGCACATGTCGGCGATGCGAGCGACCGGGTCAACGCTCGTCGCCGAAGTCGTCCCGACGGTAGCGACGACGGCGAGCGGACGATGTCCTGCTCGCAAGTCCTCTTCGATGGCGCGGCACAGCACATCAACGTCCATTTTATAATCGCCATCAGAAGCGATGCGCCGCACATTAGCTTCGCCTAAGCCCAGCGTAATCGCGGCTTTTTCAATCGAGCTATGGGCCTGGTCCGAGGCGTAGAGCGTGAGTTGAGGGATGTCAGCGCGCCCGGCCAACCCATCGCGCCGCACGTCGAAGCCGAGTTCTTCGCGCGCGGCGGCGAGCGCGTGGAGCAGGGCGACGGATGCGGTGTCGTAGACGACCCCCTGGAAGTCTGCGGGGAGTCCGAGCATCTGTCGTATCCAATCGAGGATGACGAACTCTAGTTCGGTCGCGGCGGGCGACGTTTGCCACGTCATCGCCGATACGTTGAGAGCGGCGGCGATCATCTCCCCGATGATGCCGGGCGCGGTGGTCGTAGTGGCGAAGTAACCGAGGAACGCTGGATGCCCCCAGTGGACGATGCCGGGCATGATGATCTGATCGAAGTCGCGCAAGATTTCGCCCATCGGACAGGCGACTTCAGGCGGCGCGTTGGGCAGGCCGTTCATGACCGCGTGTGGCTCGTGTTCCGGCACCACACGGCGCGTTTCTAAACCAGCGCGATAGTCAGCCACCCAATCGGCCACTTCATGAAGCAGGCGGCGAAACTCTGCTTCGGGTAAGTCACCGAGTTCTGGGATTGGAGGTTGTTGACCCACGAGGTTACTGTTTGGACGATGTGTTCGGCACAGCAGCAGTGCGCCCGCCGACGCGCCACGCGCGACCTGTGCCTTTGGCAACCAACTTGTCGCCGAACGGGTAACCGCCGTATGCTGTGCGCCAGTAGAAAGCCCAGTAGGTGCTGAAGGCGCGCTCAGCGATCCACAGCGGCGCGTAGAGGCAGAGCCTGGCGGGGAAGAAACGCGTCGCTCCATCGCCTAAACCGCGTGACGCTACGATCACTGCACCGCAGGCCATCGTTGCCACGAAACCAAGCAACCAGCGCCACCCCGCGACAAACCAGATGAGCAGGCACACCAGCGGCAATAAGGTAAAAAAGATGGTCTTGGCGCGCATCACGAAATCCTCATATGCCTGTCGCGGTCGCTGCTCAAGCCACTTCCGGAAGGTTGGGGGATGTTTCAAGATGAAGAAGTCGCGCGCGTAACTGATGCTCGCACCGTGCGCGCGAAAGTGGCGCACGATCTCTTCGTTATCAAACAGCACGTCGCCATCATAATGCCCCAGGCGCAACATCGCGCTTCGGCGCACGCCCAACGTGCCGGGATAATCACCCTCTCGAATCCACGCGCGATTGATGAGCATCCGCGCCGTCTCCATTCGTGCCCAGAAGGGCAGCGGGCACAGGTAGTTTTGCGGTCGCACCATCTCATAGTCCATAAGCAGCCCGCTCATACGGCGCACGTCATCCTGCGTATAACGGATGTCATCGTCTGCGAGGATGATGCGCTCGTGCGCGGCGATGGCGATGCCCGTATGGATGCCGTTGACTTTGCCGTTCAGGTACTTATGCTGTGGGTCAACCGGGATGTGAAGGCAGACGCTGCGCCATATCTCTTGATGAGCGGAAAAAATATCATGTGGCGAACCATCAACGACGAGCACCTCACAATCAGCGGCGGCCATCAATCGAAAGTAGTCTCTGAAATTCTCCGCTTCACGTCTGTCAAAACGCGCGCGGCGAATCGTCAATAGATAAGTGCAGCGCGCTGCGCTGCCGTTTGCTCGCATGGAATATTCTCGTGGCATTTGTCACTGGATGACTGCCTGATTTTCGGGTTTTGAAACCTTTAATGCTAGCACAAATCATCCGTTGAGGCTGTACGTTTACGTACCATGCTCAGGCTTTTCATGCTTGTCGTATGTTGAACAGGGTGTTCAATAAAACGCCGCGATTACAACATCAGTTCGACATAATCCTTACGGTAAGATTGCTCGCATTGCAGATGAGTGAAGGGTCAATTGAGATGAACAAATCAGAAATTCAAGTCGGCGCGTTTTAATCGCGCGGCGAGCCGACAAGAGCGGCGTGCGATTTTATACCAACAAGCAGGTATGTCAAGCAGGGTTGTCTCGGTAGTCAAAGCGAATCCGTTCGTCGCCGACGAACTCTCGCGTGCTCACTGCGCGTATGCCGCGTGGCGAGACGGCGAGTTGTTTTATCCGCTTGAGCCGGAGCGAAGACCTACCCCGCTCGCTGAGTTAGTCCATGACAGCTTTCGCTCTCACGTTCTGAATCAAGACTTCCCTTGCGTGGGCGGTAAGGCGGCCATCAACAACAACACGTACCGCTTCGGGTTCTACCCTGAAATGGGCACGCACGCGACCACCGCCGGGTTAGCTTACGACCTCTGGGAGTACGCGCAGGAGCGTCCGATTTTTGAGACGGAGTACGCCACATTCATCGCCAGTTTCGCTGCACCTGTCGCTTGCGACGAGCGGGAATGGGAAAGGTTGTTGTGGTCGCAGCTACAGAGTTTGCACGACCTAGACCGACCGCATCACGCATGGGATTCAACCGTGAGCAGCGACCCGGAAGACCCGGCCTTCTCATTCAGCTTTGGAGGGACGGCCTTCTTCATCGTCGGACTGCACCCGGCGAGTTCACGCCTCGCGCGGCGTTTCGCGTGGCCGACGCTCGTCTTCAACGCTCACGCCCAGTTCGAGCGGCTACGTGAGCAACACTTATTCGAGCGAATGCGGGAGACGGTTCGCGCGCGCGACTATAAGTTGCAAGGCTCGCTCAACCCTAATCTCAGTAACTACGGCGAGCGTAGCGAAGCGCGCCAGTATTCCGGACGCGCCGTCGAAGGAGATTGGAAATGTCCATTTCACGCTTTGGTCGGCCATCAGGAAAGCTCACCAGATTAGTCTCCACGCTAACCCGCAACTGTATACTGTCTCTGCCGCTCACTTCAGCCCATGGCACGTACAATTCAAGCAGTGAAGAGCGCACAGTCTTATGAATATTCGCTATTATCTGGAACCGCAAACCGGCATCGGCTTTTTGATTGAACGCGGTCAGCTTCTGAAAATTATAGACCCGCAGGGAGAGCAAGTCTCTGACTTGACGGCATTCGCGCGAGCGGATAAATCCGAGTGGCTCTCTTCCGGGCGCACGATTGATTACGCCAACACGATATACCTGACGACCGGACACCTGCTCTACTCGAACCGCAGCCGACCCATGTTCACAATCGTTGAAGATACAGTCGGACGACATGATTTCCTACTCACGCCGTGCAGTCCAGAGACCTTCCAACTCCTCTACGATCATCACGATTATCATCCAAGTTGTTTGGAGAATCTGACGAAGAATTTGGCTGTCTACGGCATCACGCCTGACATGATTCCGACGACGTTTAATATCTTCATGAACGTCATCGTGCTTCCCTCCGGCGAACTCCGCATTGACCCGCCCGCATCACATGCCGGAGATTACATTCTGCTACGGGCGGAGATGGATTTGATCGTCGGTGTGACCGCGTGTTCGGCGGAAAAGTCTAATAATTACAATTTCAAACCAATAAACGTTGAAGTGATTTAGTCTGAATCAGACGCAGCCTGAAGCTCTAATTTTTCTGGCGTTAAGATCTTCCAGCAAACTTCTAATGATAAATTCCGCCCCGAATATTTTCATCCGCAACGGCCCTGATTTGTTTAGCCTACCATTCATACCCTTGTTTAATATTTATAGCGGGTTGCAATGGCATGTGACCCCTGATGAAAGCGTCCAGGTCAGTACCGCCTGCGGTGGCGGGCGGGTAACGTTCGCCCGCAGACCCGCCCGCCACCGCAGGCGGTACTGACATGAGTTACACTCAATTGCAAACTGCTATAATTGTTCAAAGCTAGAGCCTCGCTCATAAACATCTCATCGCTTGGAACGTGTAACGGCTTTCCTTGCTTTCTTCGCTACGCGTTTTTTCTTAATGGCACTTGGCTTGATCTCGCGTGTTTTCTTCTGGACACGCGCCACAATTTTCGGTTCGTTCTCAATAGGAAAAGACGTTGGGAGAAAGGGACAGAAAAACGGATTGCCGTAGTGCTGGTATGCGCCCCAAGCATTCCGCCCGTTGGAGGTTTTCGCAATCTGGATACGTGCGTCCTGAACGGCACGGTGCATCATGTGCGCGCCGTTTGGGGCCGGACGGCGACCGGATTTTGCAAATCAATCTTGATGCCGAGCAACTCTGAATAGAGCGTGAGCGCAAATTGGCGTGCGGCCACGTTGTCAATCGGCCATGCGGCGCAGACGAAATTCGCGACGCCGCGCGAAGAAGGCTTCGGCAAAGCTAGGGGCCATGTCAACCGATCGGTCCTCCGAGCGGTCGGGTGTGACACAATTTTTCTTGACCTCTTCGATCAGTTCATTACGGCCCCTGTCAATCTCATAGCACATCGCCACGCGTTGCAGATTTTGCTTGCTCTCTTTGGGAAAGTGTTGGGAGAAATTGCATTTGTCTGCCAGATATTCGGAAAGCTCGACACCCATGAGCGGGCGTTTCTCTTTCGGATAGTTTGCGTTATCGGAATTGTCTGCGAAAGAGATGTGAAACATCGTAAATAATTGAGTTGGGTAAGCTTACTTTTATTTTCGGATCGTGCTCAACCTCTATAAATTTTAAAAGGTACATAAAATCGCAGATTAGGGATTCCAGGTTGGTTCTGTATCAAAAAGATGAACCATTGTCTTTTATTTCCTGAATTTTGCCACCCCCTGATAAGATTTAAATTGATTTGAGAAATAAGATGTGATATATGGCTGTAGTATGATTCTAGAATCTGTCTTTTCCATCTCTCCTAACCCACGGTTCTTTTACGTCACGCCGTCTGTCCAGGCAGCCATTGCCAAAACTCAATATGTGATTCGCGCGCGGCAGGGCCTGACAACCATCATAGGGGATGTGGGTCTGGGAAAGACTTCTCTGCTCAGGCTTCTCTATAACGAATATGATGATAACCCTGAGTTTACGACCGCTTTTATAGTCAATCCGAAACAGACCAGCGAGACGGCATTTCTGAAGGCCATCTGCACGGAATTCGGAGTCAAGACAAAGCGTAGCCAGCGCGAGACGGAATATGAATTGCGCGGATTTTTGATTGAGCAATATAAGGAAGGCAAGAATGTCTTGCTCTTTATTGACGAGGCGCAACAGCTTCGCGGGCCGATGTTTGAGCAAATCCGGCAGATACTCAATTTCGAGACGGATGAGACGAAACTTATCTCCATCGTCATGGCCGGGCAGGTCGAACTGCGCTACAGATTGGCTGATCGGAGCAAGAGGGCGCTCGTTTCCCGCATCGCCGTTTCATCCTCTCTGGATGCGCTCTCACCTGAAGAAATATCCGGGATGATTGATTTTCGCTGCACGGTCGCGGGGGTCAAGAATCCCTTTGAACCAGAGGCTATCCGGGCCGTTTACCATTGGTCGAAGGGAGTCCCACGCGAGGCGATTAAACTTTGTGCCATGTCGGTCCAATATGCCGCTCTCAATAATCTCAAGCAAATCCCGGCGGATTTGGTTGAACTGGCGGCAGGCGACATTGTTCGGCCCTCGGAAGAATCTTCTCCAGAACCAGCCCCTGCAAAACGCGGGACCATGCGAGCGGTCCGTGAGGCAGTATGAGCGAAGAAAAGAAGTACATTACTTTTCGCGATTTACGCACCGCCGCACCCAAACCAAACAGTCAACAAAAGACCGATACTAGTATATCTAGTACAACTAGTATATCTAGTTCATCTAGTATACCTGCCATAGTTACTAAAACACCTGCTAAATCAACTACTTCCGCAAAAGATAGCAAAGGGAGTCAACCGAAAGCACTGAAAAATAGTTCCGTGGCTCCTGAGAGGGACTTTCAGAGAATACCGAACTCTGTGACGCGTGAGGCCATCCCGGAAGGGATTTTCAGGGGTAAGAGCAAGCAGGTCTGGGATTATCTGTGGAGTGTTTCGAGGGGGGCGATAGCTCCGGCTCGCGTTATCCGAAAATCACGCCGTGAGATTAAAACGGGGGCGGGACTCGGATCAATGGTCACTGTGGACGCAGCGCTTGAGCATCTGGAAAGCGTTGGCTTGATCGCTATCAGGCCGGTTGTGGGGTCTCTCGTGGGCAACGAATATGAGGTTTTTATGCCGGGCGAGGCGGTCGCCAGATATACTAGTACATCTAGTATATCTAGATGTACTAGCCCTACCCAGAAAGTAGATATACTAGATGTACTAGATTCTAGTATATCTAGTACAACTCAACTTGCTGAAAACTCAGGTACTTACGCGCCGCCTAAGACTTCTCTTAAGACTGATGATGATGACACACACACAGTCGCGGAGTTTACACAGGCGCTGGTTGAGGCGGCCCGAGGTGTTGTGGGTGGGGAACTGGTAAACACGGAACAGGAGCGCGAGCGTTGGAAGGAACTGGGACAACTTCTCGCGGATGAATTGAGGGATGCGGCAAAGCGCACTGGGGCGATCTCTTCCGTCCCGGCCTTTTTTGCGACGCACTTGCGGCGCAGGCTGACACGAAAGACTGAGCAATCAACGGAGATCGGAAGGACTCAGGAGACGAAGCCCAGAATCTATCAAACCTTTGCCAACGGACGCGTCGCGGAGCCTAAGCAGGCACAGGCAGATAACACTGGCGGGGCGGATACGACGGGAAGCCCTCTGAACGGGAGTTCAAAATTTTCTCTGGAGGAGTGTCGCCTGTACGCGGACCACCTGCATTTAACGGGACAGGGAATTACTAACCCCGGCGGGTTTGCGATGACCATTTACCGTTCGGGGATCGCAGATGCTCAGGTGGAAAAATTTCTGCATCCGGTTGCGGATAAAATTCTGCGGGAGACAGGCTCTTGCCCGGATTGTCAGGGGACGGGTTTCTATTATCCGAAGGGAGCATCAAAGGGGGTCGTCAAATGCAGGCATCAGCAATTAACTGCTGTGAGCGAGCAGGATGCTGCCGAAAGCTCAAAGAGGCGGCGGCTCACGGCGACGGAAATTGAAGAGCAGGCGAGAATCATCGCGGAGTTGATTGAGAGCGGCTATACGCTCGAAAGAGCCGAAGCACAGTTCGCCAAGACCGTGCATCCAGAAGACTGGCAGGAGATAGCCGGTCGTCTCAAGGCCAGGAGTTGAGCGTGCAAATGAAACTCTTATCATTCAATCCGAACTTGTGATCGTCACATGGAAATAGCAACAGGGAAGTATTCATAAATTGTTTTTCTCAACGCACACTCTCAACATCCGCCGGGCGCTCAAGGGCGTGCTGTTTATCCTTGCGTTCGTGCTTCCGCTCTCAATATTCGCGGGCGAGGCGAAGGGGTCCACTCGCTGGTCTGCAAAGCTTGACGCTCATGTGCGTTTCTACCAGGCGACGGAACTCGGCGTGCTCGTCCTGGGCACTGAGAAGTCGCTCTACGGCGTGGATGCGGAAACCGGCGAGGTCCTCTGGCGGCGCAAAAATGTGCGTCTGGATGAGACGGATGTCGCGCCTGTTCCGGGCACGGACCTGCTGCTTTTAAGTTTGGAGCAGGGCGATAAGTCCAGACTCGAAGCGCTGGACCTGATGACGGGGGATGCGCTCTGGCGAAGCGAGAAAGTGCGCGGCTCCGTGATGCAGATGGCGCTGGACCAGAATACAAATCTGCTCGCGGTTGTGCTGGTGCGTGACGCGCGCGACCATGTTCGTGAAGGCTTCAAGCGTCACCCTGTGGTCCACCTCTTCGATTTGGGCGCGGGCAAAGAGTTGTGGAAGTACGAGATTGAGAGCGAAGTCGAGATGATGCCTGCGCGTTGGAGCGAAGATGGCGATGTCTCTTACACGCTGGACAACTACCGCGCCCCCGCGTTTTTAGATGACCATCTTTATCTTTTCTACGAGGGCGTCACATCCCTGGATGAGCGGACGGGGAAAGAGCGCAGGCGCGAAAAGTTCCGTGTCAACGAAGAGGGACTGGCGCTCACAGATGCCGACCCGACGATGGACGAGCGATACATTTACGCTTCGGGCAGAGGCCATGTGCGTGCCATCTCGCGTTCGAGCGGTGACACCGTGTGGGAGTCCAAAGACCTTGGCTTGACGCCTGAGATGGTCCTCACGCGCGACGTGCTTTACGTGCGTACGGGCGGGCGCTTCACGCGTCTCAAAAACGGCGAGGTCGCAGAACGCGGCCCGTACGGCGTGAGCGCCATTGATGTCGAAAACGGAAAAATTCTCTGGCGATACAAGGGCGCGGACAAAGGCATCACGAACATCTTGCTCAACGATGCGCAGAGCATCACTGTGGCCGACAGAGACGATCTCATCCTGCTGGATGCTGCGACGGGAAAGCGACGCGCCAAAACTTCTCACGAGGTTGAGCGGGCCGCGTTCGTACTCTTGAACGAACGCGGTCAGGCGGTGGTCGGTGGTGATAATGAAGTCGCCGCTTTCGATACTTCGAGCGGGCGAAATGAATGGCGCTCAAAGCATGACCCGCCCGGACGCGGGTTGCTGCGGACAGTGGCGGCCATCGCGGCGCGTGCGACCTCGCTCTACTTCCGTTATGGTGGCGCGGCGACGACCGTCTTTCGCGGCGCGCAACTGCTCAACGCCGCCAGCACGCTTCGCTGGTCCGGCCTCTCCGTTCATGCGGCCCTGCCGAACCTGACGAGCCTGGCAGAGAATTACGCTCGTGATTCTGTGAGGGATAGATTCAACTCCTACGGCGTTCTTTCAAGAATAAGAGAGGCTTCAAATTTATCTCCGAACCTGTCTACGAACCTGCGCGTGCCCATCAGGACGCCATCTTCCGCCGAAGTGCAGGAACGTCTCCTGGACCGCCTTGACCCGGCGACGCAACTCGAAAGACTCTCAAGATTTCTCTGGCGTCGAAAACGTCTGGCGTCGTTGCATGGTGAATGGATGTATTTCTATACGGACCTCAAGGGACGCGTCGAAGGACACGGCCTGCTCGGCGTCAATCTCAACGCGGGCGCGGCGCAGAGAGCCATCCGGCTGAATAATCCTGACGACAGGTTCATCAGCGACGAGACGACGAATCTGCTCTACGTCTCGCATGACGATCAACTCATCGCTCTTGAACTGAACGATGGCCGTTAGCCGGACCAATTAATTGACACGAGTGACGTAATCAAACTCGATATAAATTTGAGTCCACCTCTTCTGGTGGAGTCCGATAATGCCTGCACAATTGAGTCCGCAATAAGTTATCGGACGCCGCGTCTTGACTACGAAAATAGTCAAACCAATCACCCGCCTTCTGCATCTTAATGGTAGCTTACTTCGATAAGTTTCTGACCTCGACAGGCTCGGTTGATAAGAGAGTCAATCGCGTTATCCAATTGACTTTCTCGCATAGTATGCTTACATTTTCATTTTCAGGCTCAAGTCTGGCCGGGAGCGATAGACCCCATGCACCTTCTATACCCTGGCACTTGATTCCAACGCAGTAATTCTCTCTAGAGGTTTCAAATCGTCATCGCTGACGAGCCGCTATCACGCCCCATGAGAATCAAGCGGAGGCGTTGATGTTTTTACAGGCAACAAATCCAACTGACTTTTAGACCTTACACGAACTCAGGAGCAAGACCATAGCTTTACAATCCGCGCCACAAGCTTCCCTTAATCTCTAAGTACCTTCGGCGGTCTTCAGAGCTAAGATTTGCGGCGCGCACGTTCCAGGGGTCCTTACCGCAAACGATCAAGGAGTAAATCATGCAAGCCCGTCGCCCAGCCTCGAATCCCTTTCCCCTGCCCGGAGGTTTAGCGAAGAGTTTCCTCTTCGTCATCGCCTTCTTATTATTTCTAGGCCCTTTGAGCAATCAACTCTATGCAGCAGTCAATGTTCATCTGACCAACTCGGCTTCATCACCACGGCCTGTAGGGACTACCGTTGAATGGTCGGCGGCAGCGACAGACACGAACCCCGGTTCTATCGCTTACCAGTTCAGCGTCAAGCCGCCCACAGGGGGCTTCGTCATGATGTATGACTTCAGTCCCGCGCAAATTTTTCAATGGACGCCGAGCGAGCGCGAGGGAACCTATCAGATTAAGGTCGTAGCAAGGAACAACATTACGCATGAGACGGGACAGATCATCGCCACCTATGTGGTGAATTCGCGCGTGACGGACGATGTCCCTGTCATCAACAGCACGGCGCATCCTCTGGTGGCCCTGTACAGCGCGCCGCCCTGTAGCGAGGGCAGTATGCGCGTGCGATTCTGGCGCACGGGTGACACTTCGTCGCAGACTACGCCTTGGAAGTCTTGCCAGCCGGGCACGAGCATGAATTTCTACATCGCGGGGATGCTGGCGACTACTCAATACAGCATGCAGCATGAGATTAGCTCGCGCGCGACCTTGCCCCTGGAGATGGGGCCGACGCTGTTCTACACGACGGGCACTCCGCCCGATGGGATGTTCCCCAACACTTCCGTGCTCGTCCCGTCGAGTGCTGCGGAGCAGGGAGTCTTACTCAACACTAATTTGGCGGGAGGCTTTTTTCTGACGGCGACGGACTTAAGCGGGCAGGGCCTCTGGTACTATCATAAATCCATACGCTACGGCACGAGACCCGTTCCGGGCGGGACGATGCTCGTCATCGCGGATTCGGCTGGAACCTACAACACGCTGCGCGAGGTTGACCTCGCAGGCAATACGCTGCGAGAGACGAATGTCAATCGCGTCTCGGAACAGCTTGTCGCCCGTGGTGAACAGGCCGTCACTTCCTTTCATCACGAAGCCAGACGTTTACCTGATGGAAAGACGCTCGTCTTATGCAGCAACGACCGGACATTGTCCGACGTTCAGGGTCCCGGTCCGGTTGCCATCATCGGTGATGAGATTGTCGTGCTGGACGAACAATGGCAAGTGGTCTGGTCCTGGAATGCGTTCGATCATCTGGATGTCACGCGCAAAGCGCTGCTGGATGAGAAATGCACTCCGATCAGTTGCCCCCCGAACATGCCGCCCAACTCTAATGACTGGCTGCATTCCAATTCTGTCTCCTATGTCAATTCAGACGGCAATCTGGTGATGTCAATGCGTCACCAGGACTGGGTGATTAAAATTGACTACAGGAACGGTCTCGGCACCGGAGATGTTCTCTGGCGACTGGGTAAGGACGGCGACTTTACGACTGATTCCAATGACGCGTATCCCTGGTTCTCTCATCAACACGATGCGGAATTCGAGTTTGGCGGCGGTCAGACGATGTCGCTCTTCGACAACGGGAACCTGCGCATATCTGTTCCCGGGGTGTCACAGAATAGCCGTGGTCAAGTCTGGAATATTGACGAGACAAACCACACGGCTTCGCTCCAACTGAATGCTGATCTGGGCGAATACTCTTTCGCCCTGGGGAGCGCCCAACGGCTCGCCGACGGGAGTTATCATTTCCTCTTGGGATGGCTGCCCAACACGCATAGCCAGTCCGTAGAGGCTCAGCCCAATGGCGCTATCAGTTTCAGATTTGACAATCAGGTGACGGCCTATCGCAGCTTCCGCATGAGAGACCTTTACACTCCGGCGAGCTTTGGGTTGACCGACAACGAGGACGACCAGACCATCAGCTTCGATCCCATGAGCGATAAGGCGTTTGGCGATGCGCCGTTCACTGTCAGCGCGAACGCATCTTCGGGGCTGCCCGTCAGTTTCCGTATCATGTCCGGCCCGGCCACCGTCTCAGGCAACGTGATTACCCTCACAGGCGCGGGCACTGTGGTCTTGCAGGCGGAACAGGGTGGCAACGCGAACTACAACTCCGCAGCCAGCGTGAGCCAGTCTTTCAACGTGAGCAAGGCGCAGGCGACTATTACCCTCTCGGACCTCAGCCGGACTTATGATGGGACCGCCCTGAGCGCGACGGCGACGACTGACCCGGCTGGATTGAGCGGCCTCAGCATCACCTATGATGGCTCCGCGCAGGAGCCGACCAGCGCCGGTAGCTATCAGGTCGTCGCCTCTCTCAACAATAGCGACTATCAAGCGGTTGATGCGACGGGGACGTTGGTAATCAGTAAAGCTGACCAGGCGATTAACTTTGAGCCGTTGTCCGACAAAACTTATGGTGATGCGCCGTTTGCCATTTCCTCATCGTCCACCTCAGGTTTACCCGTCCACTTCAGCATCGTGTCGGGACCGGCGACGATGAGTGATGACATCCTGACCATCACAGGCGTCGGCACAGTCATCGTCAGGGCATCACAGGGAGGCGATACCAACTATCAGGCCGCACCGGACGTTGACCAGACCTTCACCATCGTCAAGGCCACACCCGCGATAAACTGGACCAATCCTGCCAGCATCACTTACGGCACGGCCCTTAACGCGACGCAGCTTAACGCCACGACCAGCGTGCCCGGCACTCTCGTTTATACTCCGGCTGCCGGAACAATCCTGAACGTCGGTCACAACCAGTCGCTGACAGTCAATTTCACTCCGGCGGATTCCTCTAACTACAACAACGCTTCCATGAGCGTTGCCATAGATGTCAGCAAGGCGGACCAGACCATCAGCTTTGATGCTTTATCCGGCAAGACATACGGTGACGCGCCCTTCATGATGAGCGCCTCGACTCCGTCCGGCCTCCCCGTCAGTTTCCAGGTCCTCAACGGGCCAGCCAGCATCAACGGCAACATGGTCACGATCAACGGCGCGGGCACGGTCAGGCTGAGGGCTTCGCAGGCGGGCAATGAAAACTATAACGCGGCTCACGCGGATCAATCATTGACGGTCTCAACGGCCTCCACATCCGTCAACGTCACCTCCTCTGCCAATCCTTCGGACTTCGGTCAGGAGGTCGTCTTCCAGGTCGCTGTCAACACCGTCAAGCCCAATTTGGGCATACCCACAGGCACCGTGACCTTTACGATAGACGGCGCTACACAGCCGCCCGTCACGCTCAGCAATGGGACCGCTCAATTGAGCACGTCAACTCTGAGCACGAATCAACACACCATCAGCGCGGTCTACAGCGGGGATGGAAATTTCAGTTCCAGCGCGAGCGCTTTGACGGGCGGTCAAGCCGTCAAGGCTCAACCCACGCTCTCGATTAACGACATCTCATTCAAAGAAGGCGACGGTGGGACCAACAACGCGACCTTCACCGTCGCTCTTTCCGCCGCGAGCAGTCTCGCCGTGACGGTCAATTACCAGACCTCTGACGGCACGGCGCAGGCCGGACCCGATTACCGGGCCATCCCCCCCAGCGCTTTGACCTTCAACCCCGGTGAAACAACGAAGAGCATCAACGTCGCCATCAACGGCAACACGCTCAACGAAGCAGACGAAACATTCTTCGTCAATCTGAGCAACCCCGCTCACGCCTCTCTCACGAAGGCTCAGGGCGTCGGAACGATTCTCAACGACGACACACCGAGCGTGCAGTTCAGCAGCCCGACTTATAGCTTTAGCGAGGAAGCGGGCAGCGCCCAGATTACCGTCACGCGTTCCGGTGATGTCTCTCAAGCCGCGACCGTTGATTACAGAATGAGCGATGGAACGGCCAGCCAAAAGACTGACTATACGATAAACTCCGGCATACTCAGCTTCTCTGCCGGAGAGGTGAGCAAGACGCTCAACATCCTGCTCACGAACAACGCTTATCCGGATGGCAATCGGACGGTCAATCTCAATCTCAGCAACCCGCAAGGGGCCGGAATCACTTTAGGCGCGCTCAATACTGCGCTGCTCATCATCACGGACGACGATGCCGCGCAGCCCACGACCAACCCGGTTGACGACGCGCAATTTTTCGTCCATCAACTCTACGCTGATTTCCTCAACCGCGCGCCAGATAATGGAGGTCTCAATTATTGGACCAACGAGATCAACAAGTGTGGCTCGGACGCCCAGTGCATCCACGATAGAAGAGTCGCGGTTGCTGATGCTTTCTTCTTCGAGCCTGAGTTTCAACGGACGGGCGCTTTCATTTATCGTCTCTATAAAGCCGCGCTTGGTCCCAATCCCACGTATGCTCAATTTGTCTCCTATCGCGGGCTTGTCGTGTCGGGTCCAGACCTGGACCAGAGCAGGGCTGATTTCACGCTCAACTTTGTGCGGAGCGCGGCTTTTCAGGAAGAGTATCCACAAACACTGACGGCGGACCAGTTCGTAGACAGGATGCTCCTCGTGGTCAGGAACTATTCACATTTGGACCTCTCTTCACAACGCGACACATTACTGGGCCTCTATGACGGAACAGACAACGGTCGCGCCGCCGTCTTGAGACAGGTCGCCGAGAGCCAACCCTTCATAGATGCCGAGTACAATCGCTCTTTCGTCCTGATGGAATATTTCGGATACCTGCGCCGAGACCCGGAGCAGGGCGGCTTCGATTTCTGGTTAGGGCAAGTCAACAAATTCCCGCTCAGGGATGTGGGGATTCAACATGCGATGGCTTGTTCATTCATCACCAGCGCCGAGTATCAGAACAGGTTCAGCACCGTCCTGACGAGCAGCAATAGAATGTGTCCGAGCCGTTAGCACGGATCCGACCCTGTAAGGGTCGCACCTGCAACATTGAGGTGTGACCGCTTCAGGGTCGAATGGTGTAGAGAGAACCGGGGACGACGCTCTACGAGCTTGCCCCCGGCTCTCACAGGTTGCCCTTTCAGGGCACAGACGGCTTGTCAGTCAGCCTCTTACATCGAACTCACGTTAATCTAAGGAGGACGTACAGAGAAAACCATATACTTCTCCGTGCGTCCTCTGTGTCCTCTGTGTCTCTGTGGTGAACGCCTCTGGTCCTCACTTGCCGATGAGAAATTTAATCATCCGGCCCGCGAGTTTGCCGTAGGGAGGGCGCAGGATGCTGGCCGCCGAAAATCTGCTTTGCAAGAGGATGCCCTTCTTCTTGGAAAAGGTCTCAAAGCCATCGAAGCCATGATATTGGCCCATTCCGCTGGGGCCGATGCCGCCGAAGGGCAGGTTGTTCTGCGCGATGTGCAGAATCACATCATTGATCGTGACCCCGCCGGAGATGGTGCGTCTCAGAACTTCATTCACTCGCCGCCGGTCCAGGTCAAAGTAATAGAGCGCCAGGGGTCTCGGTCTTTCGTTGATGTAACGAAGGGCTTCCTCTATCGTTTTGTATGTCACGATTGGGAGAATTGGTCCAAAAATTTCCTCCTGCATGAGCATCATCTCGTCCGTCACACCGGAGACCAGCGTGGGCGGAAAGACGCGGTTCAAGGCGTTGCATTCTTCGCCGCGAGGATTGACCTGCGTAATTCTCGCGCCCTTCGCCTGCGCGTCGCTTAAGAGTCCTTTGAGACGTTCGTATTGCCGAGCGTTAATGACGCGCGTGTAGTCAGGATTATCCACCAGCCCCGGATAGAGTCCGGCGATGACCTGCGCCGCACGCTCTATAAATCTTTCGCGCGCGTCCTCCTGAACCAACACGTAATCGGGCGCGATGCAGGTCTGCCCGGCGTTGTAGAGTTTGCCCGTCAGAATCCTCGGCAACGCCACGTCCAGCGGGTAATCCTGTTGCAGCAAAGTGGGAGACTTACCGCCAAGCTCTAATGTCACAGGCGTGAGATTCTCACTGGCCGCGCGCATCACCTTCTTGCCGACCTGCGTCGAGCCTGTGAAGATGAGATGGTCGAAGGGCAGCGAGGTAAACTCTGCCGAGACCTCCGCATCGCCCAGGACCACCGCGACGTAGTCAGTCGCAAAAATCTCCGACAGCATCTCTTTGACGAGGACGGCTGTGCGCGGCGCAAACTCTGACGGCTTGAGCATCACATGATTGCCCGCGCTGAGCGCGCCGACGAGCGGCGAGAGGGTCAAGAGCAGCGGGTAATTCCAAGGGCTGGCAATGCCCACGACGCCGACGGGCTGATAGATGACGCGCGAACGCGCAGGGAGAAAGGCCCAACCCGTCGCCACTCTCTTTGGTTTCATCCAGCTTTTGAGGTGGCGCTTGGCGTGTCGCATCTTCTCGACCAGTGGGAAGATTTCCAGAAGCAGAGTTTCCTGTCTGGCCCTGCCACCGAAGTCCTCCGAGATGGCCTTGATGAATTCCTCCTGCCTGGCGAGCAGTGCTTTCATCAAAGCGTCCAGCGCGTCCCGCCTGCGGCGATAGTCCGGCGCGCCTCGCTCCATCAAGGCGTTGCGTTGTAACTCCAGAATATTTTCCAACCCGCTTTTATTTCCCGCTTCGGGTGAGCGCGGCGCGACCGGCACAAACATTTTTCCGCTCCTCCTTCAAATAAGACGACGGCTGACTGTCGTTAACTCGCGCAAATCATACCTGTTTATACCAAAAGCTGCACGGTCAGCGGACGCATATACGGTATCGAAGAGTTGACCTCTCATGATTGATTGAATCAAGACGGCTTAACCTTTTGAAACTCGCGTTTAATGGTCCAATTGATTTTTCTCAGGGCTGATCATGACGGATGGTATGGTCCTTGCTATTACTCATAGCGGAGGATATGACGATGAAAAAATTTCTTGCAACCTTGATGTGTTTGGTCCTTTTATCGCTGTCGGTCGTGACCGCCAACGCGCAGGGGCGCTATCGAGAGCGCAGCATCTGGGAGAAGCACCGCGACAAGATTACGACCGCTGGCGGAGCGCTCGGCGGGGCCATCCTCGGCGGGCTTATCGGCGGCAAAAAGGGCGCGGCCATCGGAGCCATCTCGGGCGGCGCGGGCGGCGCGGTTTACACCTACAAGATTCGCAACAGGTATCGCCGTTTCTAACGCGCGGGTAAACTTTAGTTCGAGTTCGGTTGCCTCTGTGTTATCACAGGCAGCCGCGCAGATGAAGCACGGAGGCGAAGGGGAGAGCGCATCCGTGCTTCATCTATTTTATCGCTTCATCTATTTTATCTTCGCCAGCCAACATTCTTCACGCGTTCTCAACATTCAATCTTAGACGCAAAGACAGGCACGGGCAGTGTCGTCAATCAAGGCGAGGCCGTCCCACACCATCTCTTTTTTCCTGCCCTTCAGCAATGCTACTCTGGTGATGCAAGCCTCTGGCGTTCAAGCCTGCGCGCCGCCTGCCTTTAATGGACCAGCGCCGCGAGCGTGCGTTGTAGTTGAGAGACAGGCTCTTACGAGAGACCGGTCCGGTTTTAGCTTTTGAGAGACTATGAACATTGCGATCATCGGCGGGGGCATCGGCGGACTGAGCGCCGCGCTGGCTCTCAGGCGAGCCGGTTTTGAGCCGGAAGTCTTCGAGCAAGCGCCCGAATTGCTTGAGGTCGGGGCAGCTATCGCCGTCTGGCCCAACGCCATGCGTATCCTGCAAACTCTGGGCGTGGGCGCGTTGGTCTCGCAGAGAGCAGGTCTCATCGAACACGCGCGCTGGCTCAACCGGGACGGAAAACTTTTAAGCCATTTCAAACTCCCCGATACGGGCGCACCTGCAGTCGCCCTCCATCGCGCAGACTTGCAGAACGCTTTACTGCACGCTCTTCCCCAACAGCTTGTCCATCTGGGCAAAACATTCTTGAGCTATCAACGAGAACAGGACGGGATTCGCGCAGATTTTACGGACGGCACGTCAATCACCTGCCGGGTGTTGATAGGCGCGGACGGCATTCATTCGCAGACCCGCGCGCAGGCGCTCAACGATGGTCCGCCCGTCTATAGAGGATATACGGTGTGGCGCGGTATTACCGCGTCGGCTCCGGCATCGCTGATGCCATCTACGGCGATAGAGGTCTACGGGCGCGGGCAACGTTTCGGCATCGGCCCGGTCGGCCCCGGTCGCACCGGATGGTGGGCCACGGCGAATGAGTTTGAGAGCGCAGGAGAGAGTCCAGACATCCGGCAGCAGAAATTACTGGACCTGTTTGAAGGCTGGTACGCGCCCGTCATCGAACTCATCAAGACCACTCCGACGACGAACATTCGCAGGAGTTCAACTTATGACCGCGCGCCCGTCAGCCAGTGGGGCGAAGGAAGCATGACGCTCCTGGGCGATGCGGCCCATCCGATGACGCCTAACCTGGGCCAGGGCGGGTGCATGGCGATTGAAGATGCGATGGTCCTCGCGTCCTGTCTTCTCAAATATGAGAATCCCACAAAGGCCCTGCGCGTTTATGAAAGACTCAGAAGTGCGCGGACCAACGCCGTCGCCAGATATTCTTTGCGCTATGGAATCGTGGGCCAATGGGAGAGCCGTCCGGCGACATATTTGAGAGGCACGCTGCTTTCCCTGGTTCCCGAATCGCTGGGCCAGAAATTGCTGCGGCTGCTATTTGACTATGACGCAGAAGCGACAATGCCTTAAAGTGAACAAGGCCCTGGACGGAATGTTTGATAGATGACTCACGCCGGGAGGATATGATATGCATTTCTTCAAAACGCGCATCTTTGCCTTGGTGCTCATTCTCGTTTGTCTTGGTCTCATCTATTACAACTGGCATCAACTGTTCGAGGAGGGTCGTTACTCCTTGAAACTCGCGGCCTTTGGTCCTGTCGGAGTCGTAGGCGGACTCTTTCTCCTGCTCTTTCCCTCTATGGGAGGAAAGCCCACCACTGCCAGGGAAAAGATCATCGTCTTACTGGTCTTTGGAATCGGGGTGATAGCCGGACTGATAAACTGGTATTTAATGGACCCGGCCTTTTTCGGGATGTAAGGAAACGAGTGTCATAGACATTTTGAGTGTGCCGCTCGGAGGAGAATTTCATGCGCAGATATTTTGTGTTACTTCAACCCATCGCCATTATCATGATGCTGGCCGTCGCGGCTTTTCCGACGACCGCGCAGACTCAACTCTCCTCCGACCTGAGGGAGAAGATTGATAAGATAGCCGTTGACGCACTGGCTCAGACAGGCGTTCCGAGCGCGTCCGTCGCGGTCGTGAAAAATGGTCAAATTGTCTATCTCAAGGCTTACGGAGATGCGCGCATCGAGCCACGCACTTCGGCTACGCCGGAGATGCGATACAGCATCGGCTCTATCAGTAAACAGTTCACGGCCACCGCCATCCTCTTGCTGCAAGAACAGGGCAAGCTCTCGCTCGATGATAGAGTTGGCAAATTCATTCCAGACCTCACACGGGCCAATGAAGTCACCATCCGCCAGTTGCTTTCCCACACCTCCGGTTATCAGGATTACTGGCCTCAGGACTACGTCTTCCCCTTGATGTTGCAGCCGGTCACAGCGCAGAAAATTCTGGACATGTGGGCGCGCAAGCCTCTGGATTTCGACCCCGGCACGAAATGGCAGTACAGCAATACCAACTACGTGATCGCAGGGGTGATTGTGGAAAAGGCCAGCGGGATGCCTTTACTTCAATTTCTGCGCGAGAAGGTCTTCACGCCTCTTGAGATGAAAAGCGTGACCAACATAGATCAGGAAAAACTCGGAGAGACGGACCCGACAGGGTATCTGCGTTATGCGCTCGGCCCGCTGCGTCCTGCGCCGAAGGAGGGCAAAGGGTGGCTCTTCGCTGCGGGTGAACTTGCCATGCCCGCGCAGGACCTCGCCAAGTGGGACATCTCCATCATTGAGGGCAAGCTGTTGAAGCCGTCGTCTTACCGCGAGTTTGAAACGGAAGTTTTGCTCAAGAACGGAGTGGGCACGCGCTACGGGCTGGGCGTTGATGTGGGCACGGAGGCCGGACATCGCGCGCTCTCACACGGCGGCGAAGTCTCCGGCTTCACCGCCGAGAACATCGTCTTCCCGGATGAACGCGTGGCTGTTGCCGTGCTCACCAACCAGGACGCAGCAGGGGCCGCCGGACGCATCGCCCACAGCATCGCACCGCTCCTGCTCGCCACGGATGATCCGGCCACGCCACAGAAGTTGGAGCAGGCTCGCAAAATCTTCGAGGGGTTGCAGCACGGAACGATTGATCGCTCGCTCTTCACGGATAACGCGAACAGCTATTTCAGCGAGCAGGCGTTGAAAGATTTCTCCGGCGGCCTCTCTTCGTTGGGAACGCCGCAAGAGTTTAATCAGGTCGCACAGGGTCTGCGCGGAGGCATGACGCTGCGCGTCTACCGGATAAAATTCGCGCAGAAGAGCCTGCGTGCCTGGACCTACGAAATGCCGAACGGGAAACTTGAGCAGTATCAGATAGCAGAGCAAGACTGAGACACTTCCTAGACATGACATGCGCCAACGTCGCGCGAGCCGCCTCCTTGTTTCAGCCTTGAGCGCCGGGTCTTGCTTTCGCAATGCGGCTTCTTCCGGCTTGAGGCGCGACGCGGTAGGCGCATCTGCGGTCGCCGGAAACGATGTGCTCTACGCGCTCGACAGAGACGCTTGGCCCAAGGACTGTACGGAACAGATCGAGTTCCGTCGTGCAGAAGCCCTGGCAGGCGGTCGCCGCCGCGCAGATGGGGCAATGATTCTCGACGAGCAGGTAGCTCCCGCCGCCCTCCGGCCTGACCTCCGCCATGTAACCCTCCTCCGTGCGCACGCGCGCCAGTTCCCTGAGCTTCCTTTCCAAAGAATCAGCCGGGCGTATGCGCCGCGCGTAGTCGGACCTCTGCTGCTTGCAGCGTGAATCAAGCACGCGGTTCAAGCCCTCAGCGCCGAAAGTGTCTCGCAGAGAGTTGATGAGAGCTACGCTCAACTCTGCATAGGCTTCGGGGAAGAGGCGGTCAGCTTCGCGCGTGAGTTGCCAGAACTTGGCGGGCCTGCCGAGGGGCACGGGCCGCTCTTCAGCCGTCACGAGGTTCTCCCTCTGCAACGCGTAAAGATGCTGGCGGACGGCCATCGCCGTCAGTCCGAGCCGCTCTGCGAGTTGTGCAGAATCTATGGGGCCGTCGGTCTTCAAAAGTTTGACGATGGCGCGTCGCGTCTTGCGCTCGCCGGGCTGCTGCGTTTCCGGGTTCATGATTCATTTCTAAAGAAAAGGCTTTACAAAGTCAAGCCGCAGTGCTACGCTTCCACTTAGTAAAGGTTTTTCTTTAGAAACTAAGAGGAGGCTCATCATGACAATTCCTTCCAACACTTTCCTCAACCAAGAAACAGAGCGCAGACATGAGACAGGCATGACCGAACCTTTCGCTGGCGTGCGCGTTGCGATTACGGGCGGCACGTCGGGTTTAGGGCTGGCCCTCGTCCGTGAATTTCTCAAACGGGGCGCGCGAGTGGCGTTCGTCGCAAGGGGCCGCGAACGCGTCGAGCGAGTGGCGCGCGAACACACGGGAGCACACGGCATCGTCGGAGACATCGCGGCCAAGGCTGACATCTACCCCATCGCCGTGCAGGTCTTAGGCGAACTCGGCGGACTGGACGTGCTCATCAATAACGCTTCGGACCTTGGCCCGACGCCGCTGGCGATGCTGTCCGATACAGAGTGCGAAGATTTGGAGCGCGCGTTTGCCACCAACGTCATAGGTCCTTTCCGATTGACGAAAGCGCTGATGGGAGCCCTGGCCGCTTCTGCGCGCGAGGGGCGCGGCGCGGTCGTGCTGAACATCAACAGCGACGCCGCTATCAACCCTTATCCGGGCTGGGGTGCTTACGGCGCGAGCAAAGCCGCAATGCATCAACTGAGCCGCATCTGGGGCGAGGAGCACGCTGCTGATGGCGTCCGCTTCCTTTCGCTGGACCCCGGCGATATGGACACGCCGATGCACGCTGCCGCCCTGCCCGACGCTGATCCCGCGACGCTCAAGCGGCCTGAGACTGCGGCCCGCGAACTGGCCGACGCAATCGCCGATGCGTTGCGTCCGGCTGCTCATGTGAGCGCGCCGCCGACGGCTGTGTTTGAACTTCAGGGAGAAATCCGATGATTGCCGCCGACCAACTCGTTCAACGCCCGCCGCAGGCCAAACTCCTGATCGTGGATGCGGGCAGGCATATAGGCCACGCGCCGCGCGCAGCCTTCGTTGAATTCCTGCGCCGTGGAGACCTCGTCATCGCCAACGACGCGGCGACTCTCCCGGCGAGTTTGCAAGGCGTGCATGTCGAAACCGGCGCTGCCGTCGAAGTGCGGCTCGTCGGTCGTCCCTCTTTGAAGCCGGAAGATGTCAAGCGCTTCAGCGCGGTGGTCTTCGGTGAGGGAGACTATCGCACGCGCACGGAAGACCGCTCCGCGCCCCCGCCCATCGCAGCCGGAGACCGCCTCGCCCTCGGACCACTCCGCGCGACGGTCGAGCGTTTGCTGGGTCACTCGCGCCTCCTGTCGCTGCTGTTTGACGGCCCGCCGGATGAGGTCTGGGCCGGGCTGGCGCGACATGGCAGACCCATCCAGTACGCGCATCTCAAGACGCCGCTCGCGCTCTGGGACGTGTGGACGAGAATCGCTGGCCCGCCGGTCGCGTTCGAGCCGCCGAGCGCAGGCTTCGCGCTCGACTGGCACGCGCTGGCCGCGATGCGTGAACGCGGGGTAGAGTTTGAGACGCTGACGCACGCCGCTGGCATCTCGTCCACAGGCGACGACGAATTGGACCATCTCCTGCCCTTCGATGAGCCTTATCGCATTCCGGCTGTGACCGTCCAGGCGATTCGCCGCGCGAAGGAAGGCGGGCATCGCGTCATCGCCGTCGGCACGAGCGTCGTGCGCGCTCTCGAAGACGCCGCGATAGGCGATGGGCAGATACGCGCGGGCGAGGGGTTGGCGACGCAACATCTAGGTCCTGCGAGTCGGCTGCGCGTCGTGGATGCGATACTCTCAGGCACGCACGAACCCGGAACGAGCCATTACGAATTACTGCGCGCCTTCCTTGACGATGCGACTCTCCAGCGCATAAGCGCGGAACTGGACGCGGGCGGTTACCGCACGCATGAGTTCGGGGACTCCGTGCTCATCGAGCGCGTGCGGAGACACTTGGGTTGAGGTTGAAACTGATTCACCGTGCGGGTGTTGTTTGAAGTTATTGCTTCTGGCCGGAACCACCGAGGTGCTTCGTCGTTCCTTCCGTGACGCTGAAGCCTGAAGGAGTGAATTCAGTCGTGTCGGCAGAGCGCAAAGCATGAGGCTCCGTGTCTCTCAACAGCATGTCCGGCTCAGTCTGCTTAACCTGCCTCGCGGCAATTTCGACGAGTTTTTTGCTGACGAACAGACCGTTGATGATGAGGGCTATGCCGACGAACAGAGGGAACACCCCGACCACCCACAGACAGCTGAGAATCTCGGCAGCATCGTGCGGAACCTTGCCGCCTGAGATGATGCCCTGCATAAGCACAAAGAGAAAGATCATCAGGCCAAGGCCAACGCTGCATGTAATCACACCGGCCTTGATTTCATTGTAACGCTTGACCTCCGGCGTAATGCCACGCTGACGCTCAAGCTCTTCCTTGCGTCTTTTGTTCTCCTCTTCGGAGAGAAACATCTCCGCGACCCAGGTCTTGCTCCAATCGAATTTCTCGCCTGTCTCGCGTGTCGCTACGACCTGACGCACGGCGTACAGATTCGCGCCGCACAGTTTGCAGAATTTCAACTCGTCGCTCTGATTAGAACCGCATTGCGGGCAGAACATAAGATGCTCCTATCAAATATTTGCAGAAGAATACGACAACGATAAGCTTTATGTTCTTACTTTGAGGGAGAGTCAAGCTGGTGGCGCTCCGTTTGAATTCTGCGCTGAGAATTTCCATCCTTCCAAAAAAGTTAAAACTCCAAAACCAATGGCTCGTACTTATATTTTACAGCAGCATGCAATTGCATGAGAGAGCCTCGGCTTAGTGTTCATGTCAGTACCGCCCGCTTAAGCCGGGCGGGTACTCACGCGGCTCAGACCCGCCTGCTACCGCAGGCGGTACCGACCTTAGTTGCACTCAATCGCCTTCCGCTATAAAAAAACCTTGCAAGCGAAGAGCGTTTTCAAATATTGTGCAAGCAGAGAGTTCCTTGCCTCGGTGATGCGCGGTTGAATGAAGGGTGCGCGTCGTTGATGAATGTGGATAACAGCGAATCGGATAACTCAATCATACTCACGTCGGATAGGAAATTTTTATGAGCCATATCACTTGCGTTCGGTGCGGGCTAATTAACCGGGCTTCAGCGGAGATGTGCCAGCAATGCGGAGCCGAGTTGGTCAACCCGGAGATGGCTGCGCCCCCGACAGGGGTGGCCGCAGAATATGCTCCTCAGCATCCGCCTTATGTAGCGGATGCCGTTCCGGCTGATAATATTTCGGCTCTGGACATACGGCCTTTCAACGGCATCAATGCGGTCATTTCACCGACCATTGACGTGTTCAAAAATAATTTGTGGCTCATCACCAAGATCGTGCTCGTCATCTTCGCGCCGTATGAAATAGTGAAGGCTTTGAGCTTCCGTGACATCGTCAACTGGGAGTCGGCTGTCGTCATTTTCTTTCTCGGCGTCGTCTGCAAGACCCTGGCCGCGCCTGCGCTCATCTACGCACTGATGACGAAGTTGACGACAGGCGTCGCGCCCGGTCTCAATGAATCCTATCGCTGGGGACTCAGCCGTATGGGACGAATCATCCCGGCCTCGTTCCTGGCCTGGATTCTTGAGGCATTAGGGACCATCTGCCTGATCGTGCCCGGCATCCTGCTGGCGTTGTCGTTCGAGACCGTTGGCCCAATCGCCACTTTGGAGGATCACAGCCCGGTTGATGTTCTCAAGCGGAGTTATCATCTGACGAAAGGCTATCGCGGGAGAATCTTCGGGGCTGGAATCGTCATCGGCCTGTTGATTTCGGTGGTCTCGATACCCATCACGATGCTCGCCGCAATCATCGGCGGCGGGACGCAGTTCTGGCTGCTCACGGCGGTCGGCAGTATGTTGATTGATGTCGTCAACGCCGCGACCATCATCCTCTCGCTGATGATTTATCTGAGCCTCATGCGGAGCGTGCAGGAGGATCAAGAGCAGACCGACCCGGACTCTCTCTAACAAAGGAATTCCTCCCTCATAAAAAATAATGACGAAGAAATTCACTGGCATTGAGATGATTGTGTCTTTATGATTGAGGGCGTGGCTCGCGCCCCGGCGTTGAGCGGGTCGCAACGGGAGGTTAAGTAATTGTATTCGGTTCAAATCACGCGTTCAAACCCAACCTGTATCATTCTCCTGCTCGACCAGTCCGGCTCTATGGCGGACCCTTTCGGCGGTGATAAAGAGACGCGCAAGGCGGATTATGTCGCGGATGTCGTCAATCATACCCTGCATGATCTGGTCATCCGCTGCACCAAGACCGAAGAGGTGCGTAACTATTATTACGTCTCGGTGATAGGCTATGGCCGCAAGGTCACACCGGCCTTCGGCGGTCCACTGCTCAACCGTCGGCTGACGCCCATCTCCGAAGCCGCAGAATATCCGCTCCGCATCGAGACGCGTTACAAGAGAGTCTCTGACGGCATGGGCGGCTCGCTCGAAATGCCCGTCCGCTTTCCGCTCTGGATTCTCCCTCAAGCCGATGGCGGGACGCCCATGTGCCAGGCTTTCGAGCAGGTGAGGGAGATTCTTGAGCAGTGGCTGGCAGAGCATCCGGGCGGCTTCCCTCCTACCGTGCTGCATCTCACGGACGGTGAATCGAGCGACGGAGACCCGGAAGAAATCGGGCGGGAGATTATGTCTTTGCAGACGGAAGACGGACCCGTGCTGCTCTTCAATTGCCACATCTCATCACAGCGCAGTTCCAAAATCGAGTATCCCATCAGTGGTAAGAGCCTGCCGGACGGATTCGCGCGCACGCTCTTTCAAATTTCCAGCCCGCTGCCGGAAAATTTCCTCGCGGCGGCGGCCCAGTTGGGCGTCAGGGCCGAACCCGGCTCAAGAGGATTCGTCTTTAATGCGGACCCCTCTTCGGTGGTCCAATTCTACGAGATCGGGACGAGCCTGACGGGCATGAAACCTTACATGTGGATGGACGCACAATGAAAAGATCTTCGTTTGACTGAGACAGGCGCGGCGCGTATGAACTCACAATCCTGGCACATAGAGGCGCGTCATTTTCTGCTGCCAAAGAGCGGCTATACGCTCAACGAGTGTGAGGATGCGATAGGCATCAACACGTCTGCCCTGAGGTATGCCGTCGCGGATGGCGCGACGGAGGCTTTCGATTCGCAGACCTGGGCACACCAGTTGGCCCACAGTTGGGTGACGCATGAGCCTCCCGCGCTGGCGCTTGAGGATTTCAGGAGTTGGGCGGCGGACGAGGGCCAGCGCCTTCACTCTTCATGGAGCGGGCTGCGCCTCTCATGGTATGCACAGGAGAAGGCTCTCGGCGGCTCCTTCGCGGCTTTCGTCGGACTCCAGTTCGAGATGTTGAACGGCTCGCCGCCTCGCTGGCAGGCCATCGCGCTCGGCGACTCCTGTCTCGTGCGTTGCCGGGATGAAGAGATACGCGAGGCTTTGCCGCTGGCCGATTACGAGAGTTTCAACGCTGCGCCGTTGCTCTTGCCCTCGCTCGGTTCGATGCAGGAAGCGGCTCTCTCACATACTGCCGTCCGTTCGGGGATGGTCGAGCAGGGGGATGTCTTTCTGCTTCTCTCTGATGCTGCTGCCGCCTGGTTTCTCTTGATGAGCCTGAAGCGAGACCCGGCGCGCTCGGAGTTTGAGACGCTGCTCGCCTCTGCGCGCGAAGAGGAGTTAGGACGCTTCTTTGATGAGCAAAGGCTCTCCGGCAGAATCAAGGATGATGATATTGCGATCATCAGGATTGCGTTCGAGTTGAATGCTCATCCAGAGACCTGATGCGTTTTGCATGATGTGCGTTGAATGATGTCCAGACAGACTCTCACATACTGGCCCTCCGCGAGTCACTTTGCCGAAGCTATCCAATGCCCCGGCATCTGTTTCTCCAATTCCCTGCTGCGCCAGACGCTGCCCGCCGTTGACCGCCTGGGCATGCCCCTGGTCACCTCCGGCCAGTTCGCTTATGTCTATAAACTCAAAATGCCGAACGGCGTCGCGTACGCCGTGCGTTGCTTTCGCGGCTATCTGGGAGACCGCGAGCAGAGATACCAGGCCATTGACGAGCATTTGCAATCGCATCATATCCCTGCGCTCGCCAGCTTCGCCTACGAAGCGGAAGGCATCCTCGTGCGCGGGCGCAGGTATCCGATTCTTTTCATGGAGTGGATCGAAGGCCCGACGCTGGACGTGTACCTGGATGAGATGGTCACGAGAAGCGAAGTCGTCCTGCACCTCGCGGATGAATGGCTCAAGCTGGTGCGGGCACTGAGCGAGGCGGGCATCGTGCATGGCGATTTGCAGCACGGCAACATCATCGTCGAGCGCGGGAACTTACGCCTGGTTGACCTCGATGGGATGTTCGTCCCGGCGATGACGGGCTGGACGGCCAGCGAGTTGGGCCACCAGCATTACCAGCATCCGTCCAGAGATATAAATTTATTCAATCCGAGCCTGGACAATTTTTCCGCGCTCGTCATCTATCTCTCTTTAATCTCGCTGGCCGAACGCCCGGAGTTGTGGGCCGAGCATCACGAT
The DNA here is from genome assembly GCA_036009045.1 of Pyrinomonadaceae bacterium. Lineage (GTDB taxonomy): Bacteria > Acidobacteriota > Blastocatellia > Pyrinomonadales > Pyrinomonadaceae > DASYML01. Next base: position 2,297 of record DASYML010000091.1, on the reverse strand, counting down.
GAGAATCTGCTCTTCACCAGGTCGGATTTCCTGGACCCCTCATCCTCTGCGCTCTTCAAGAAGATTAAGGAGATAGGGCCTGAGCATCGCCAACTGGCCGAAGTCCTGGAACTGTCCGCGCAGGTTGACCCGGCGATGGTCCCCAGCCTTCTAGACTTAGCCAGCACTAAGTCCAGGCTTCCCTCATGGATGGCCGCTCCGCTGGACCTGGAAATCACGGAGCGGACGCGGGAAGCTCCGAGAGTTGACGCGCCGCATCCAGACTCTCCTTATCCCACATGGACGCCCTGGCAGGCCCAGCGTGCGCGTCCTGTCCCTGTCACTCCAGGCTCTGTCGCCGTCCAGAGTGTCTTTAGTGGAACGGGGATTTTGCAGCCTGCACAGACACAGCGCGGCGTTTCAACTGACCCGACGCAGGTTGGCAGGAACGCTCTCAGGTATGCCAGAGAGTTGTTAGGAAGAACTTTTCTGTGGTGGTATTGGGGACTCTATTTTCTCTTGAAAATACTTGGGATGGAATATCTTTACTCGCTCATCCTGACGTTTTTCCTGGTAGGGATGGCGAGCCTCGCTTACGGGTTTGTGCGTGCCACGCAAGAGGCGCAGGATGCTTCGGCTTCGACGCTCCCGTTCACCAACCCGAATCCCTACCTGCCTCCGACCAACGCCACGCCATCTTTCAACACGGGACAATATTTTCCGCTCCCCTCTGACGGGCAGCCCGCAGATGCTTTACCCACAGCCGCCACCGCTCTCAACCAGATCATCGGAAACAGCGTGCTGAGCATCTACCATTTACCAGACTGCGACTGGGTCGCTCACATCTCAAAGAACAGCCGCGTTGATTTCGACACGGTCGTGGAGGCCGTCAACGCCGGTTATCGGCCCTGTCGTGTGTGTCAGCCATAATCATCCGCGCGCTTCAACCTTTGGGCGCGATGTAGGCCCTGCGTGTCTTGACAACCATCCTGGCAGGCTGGCTCTTTCGCGTCGCGGTTGAAATTTCCAGCTTGAGCTTTCGCAGGCTCCCATCACGCTTTCTGTTCGTCGGCACGAACCCTACCCGAATAGTAAGCACGGCTTTATAACTGCACAAAAACACACATACCGGAAAACTTATAGTCGTTTGCGATTGGATGCGACGATGAGCGTGAGGAGTCTTGTTTTACTTTGCGCCTTGGCGCCTTGGCGTGAGACTGTTTTTCGCTGCTGGCGCAAAGGTCTCATGCAATTGCAAGCCGCTATATGACGTTAACTTCCCTTACCCACTCTCTCCCAAATCGCCGCCAGCTTCATCGGGCAGGTGAGGCTCATCATCAGGCGCGTCGCCACGCGGGTCCTGTGGTTTGCGAGGGGGACGGCTTCCCCCTCGTTCGATGAACTCGCGCAGGCTATGCGGCTTTTCAGACCGCGCCCCTGCCTCCCCGCGCACGAGCGCGTCAATCTGCTCCTGCAACTCTTCAGCGGCGGCACGCCGGGCACTCTCATCGTCATCCGGGTCATTCTTAGGTTCGTCTTCTGCGGTCATAGCATTGGCTCCGACATGTAATCACTGCTTGAATTCCGACACGCAGCTACTATGCGTTTCCATTAACAAGCGCGTCAATCTGCCGTTGCAAGGTCTGGGCTGCGGCACTCTGCGCCGCATCAATGTCACTCGCCTCCTTCGCCGCCGCGCTCACCCCGCCGCCCAGGCCGAGTGCCGCCGTCAGCATCAGCCCCTCAGGGCCAGCGGCGGTCATAGCTTTCATACGATGCTGTGTGGAATAGCGGTCTGCGAAGGCGCGCAGGCTACCGAAGCCGTCGGGCAGCGGTCCACGGTCAACGAACTCGCTTTCGCCATTGTCAACGAAGAGTTGGAAGACGTGCTGCGAGGTCGGGTCGAACCAACTGAGATAGCCGCCGTCTAAGACCTGGCGCGGCTCGCTGATAGCACCCGTGAAGCTGTAACGCACGCCTGGGGCCGCAACCGGGTCGAAGAAGTTAGGCGTGTAGAAGTCTGAGAGCAGTACCCCGTTGATCGAATAGCCGAACTCGGCAGCTTCGCTTGGGTCGCAGACTTCGACCAGATACTCGACGCGCCCCTGATCTGGATTAACCGAGTTGCCAGCCTGGGTGAGATTCCCTGATGGGTCGGCGAGCATCTCAAGGCACTCGTGGCTCGTGGTCAATGCCCAGTTGTTCGAGAACTGGACGAGGGCGTAGGGCTGGCCGTTGGCCCTGTTGAGGTGGATGCCCTGCGCGTTGAAGTGAATGTCATCACGGATGATGATCTTCCAGTAGCCGAGCGGTGCGTC
>DASYML010000090.1:0-14850 GCA_036009045.1 Pyrinomonadaceae bacterium | reverse complement strand
GGGGATAAGGTTGAAGGGTTTTCTCAGAATTTATTTCCGTGCTTTCGTCATTCGCATCAACGCAAACGACCCCCTCAACAAAATCAGTAGATTCAGGCCAATGAATAATAGCCCCTTGCCTTCAAACTGCATCTGTCGGAAGAAACATTTGAAATGTTCATAACTTAACATAGGCACTTCGGCGTTATGGGGTAATGTCAGGAATTCCCTTAACATGATGAGAGGCAAAAATCCGCAGAGAATTGCCGCGAGCAAATTACTCCATTCTTTATTCGCAATTAATAACACGGAAGAGATGAGCAGCAACGGCCCCCAGAATATATGTACTTGAAAGCTCAAAACCTCTGAGTCCGTCCACATCCACATAAAAGTGAAAACAGTGATGCCGAAGATCGTAGCTGTCGGGTCGGCAAGAAAAGTGCCGATGTTTTTGAGTGGGTTCTTCATCCGAGTGCTGCTCCATAAAAGTTTATCAAGAGCTTAGACACTCAGCCGCTTTAATTGTTCCCGCTCGCCTGCGCTTAATTCTCAGACGGCGACAATAGCGATTTTCTTCTCGTTCGCCAGTCGCAGCATTTCGTCCTTGTCGAACATGAGGGTCTTCGTCGCTGTGAGGCAGAGGCAGGTCGCGCCAGCTTCGATCATGCTCTGGATGGTGGGAAGGCCGACGACCGGGACATCGAAGCGCATGTCCTGATCCGGCTTGGCTATCTTGACGACGGTGAGGCGGCCCCCGGCGAGTTCGCCCGCGCGGCGGATGGTGGCGTCCGTGCCCTCCATCGCTTCGACGGCGACGCAAGCCTTCGCGCGCACGACGATGGTCTGGCCGAGGTCGAGTCGCGCTATCTCACGCGCGACTTCGAGACCGTATTCGATGTCGCCACGCTCTCTTTCATCCGGCGCGCGGCGTGTGAGCGTGCCCGCCTGCGGCAAGTGGTCCTGTAGAAAATAGGTGGAGTCAATCAGTTCTATGCCTTCGCCCGCGAGTTCGTCCGCGACCGCGCCGATGAGTGCGTCCGTGTTCCGGCGCGGCAAGCGCATGAGCATCCTGAGCATCCGCAGGTCCGGCAGCGCGCTGCTGAAAATCTGTACATGCTTGACCTGCCCGGCCATGATCGCTTTCTCGACGCCCTCGCGTTTAAAGAAGCGAATCATCTTCCCCAGTTGCCCTATGCCGACCCACTGGACGCGCTCCGCGACGCGCTCTATCAACGGGTCCGTCTCCTCACGAATCGCCGCGACCGACAGCGAGACGCCCGCGCGCCGCGCGCCCTCAAGCACCAGAAAGGGAAAACGCCCGTTGCCTGCGATTAAGCCGTAACGCATAGCGGATTGCGGATTGCGGATTGCGGATTGCGGATTGATGCATTAAACCACACTCTTTCAATCCGCAATCCGCAATCCGCAATCCGCATTTATTTGATGACTCCGCGCCGGGAGGATTCGATGAAGGTTATGAGTTCGTCTACTTCCGTTGAATCGTGTATCTCTTGACGAATTTTTTGGAGCGCCTGGGTGGTGTTGAGATGCGAAGTGAGCAGGAGGTGAAAGGCATGATGCAACGCGCGTGTGACTTCGCGCGCGTAGCCGCGCCGCTTCATGCCCTCTTTGTTGATGCCATAGCAGCGCGCGTGATTGCCGACCGTGAGGGCGAAGGGCAGCGCGTCCTTGACGACGACGGAATAACCTCCGACATACGCCTCGCGCCCGACGCGGCAGAACTGGTGGACGCCGGAATAAGCGCCTATGTTCGCCCCGTCTTCGACCAGCACATGGCCCGCGAGCGTGGCCGCGTTTGCCATAATCACGCGATTGCCGATGATGCAATCATGCGCGATGTGCGCCTGGGCCATAATCAGGCAATCGTCGCCGACCTCCGTGAGCATCCCGCCGCCTTCCGTGCCGCGATGAATGGTGACGAACTCGCGTATATGGCAACGCTTGCCGATACGCGTCCGGGCAGGCTCGCCCCTGTACTTCAAATCCTGCGAGGCCAGCCCGATGGAGACGAAAGGGTAGACGTGCGTCTCGTCTCCGAGATGTGTGCGACCGTCTATCACGCAGTGAGATTCGAGACGCACGCCCTCGCCGAGCACAACCTCATCACCGATGGTGGAGTATGGACCAATAAAGGAGCCGCGCCCGATTTGCGCGAGCGGGCTGACCACCGCCGATGGATGAATGGTTGACAATTTGATTGTCTCTGCGGAAACGCTCATGCTCAAGTTAAAAGCAAACTGAAGAAGGTAAAAGGTAGAAGTAAAAAGGCAAAAGTGATGAGAAGCCAGCTATTAATTAAAAGCGGTTTTCGCAGACCTGTTGTCTTTGACCCTTTTCCTTTTGCCTTTCATTTCATTTCCCTGTTGGCGATGATGCTCATGATTTCAGCATCCGCTGCGAGTTGACCGTCCACTTTGGCTTCGCCGCGCATACGCTGGACTCTGGAACCGATACGCAGGGCCGTGACTTCCAGAATCAGCGTATCGCCGGGGACGACGGGTTTGCGAAAACGCGCTTCCTTGATGCCCGTGAAGAGGACCAGTTTGCTGTCGCGGTCTTCTATCTCGCGCAGGGCGAGGACGGCCCCGACCTGTGCCAGGGCTTCGACCACCAGGACGCCGGGCATGACGGGCGCGCCGGGAAAATGGCCCTGAAAAAAATGCTCATTGATGGTCACTTGCTTGAGGCCGACGATTCTCTCTTTGGGGACCAGTTCGATGATGCGATCAACGAGCAGGAAAGGATAGCGGTGCGGCAGTAGTTCCTGGATGGCGCGTGCGTCGAGGACCGTTTCCATAGTGGTCGGTGTTTAATCGTAAATGGTCAATGGTGAATAACAAGCGGCACGGGCGCACAGAAAAGCGCCAGCCACTCGCTATTCACCATTGACCATCTAAGAAGGAGTTTACTCTTCCGGGCCAGCCGTCGAAGCGGTCGCCGGGTGGCTGGAGTTGAACTCTCTGATAAAGGCAGCCGTGACATCCATCGCGTCGGTCGCCATGATGATGGCGGGACCGATCTTCGCGGCGTCGAGCATCAGCGTAATGCTGTGCGACTTGCCAAAGGCGTCAAGGGATTTGCCGATGTCATCATAAATTGGTCCAACGACTTCCTGAAGACGCTTGTTGTAGGCGGCCTGCGCATCCTCGCCCTTGCGCTGGTATTCTTTCTTCAAGCCATCCAACTGGTCCTGCTTGGCCTGAATCGTCTTCGGATCGGCTATCGAAGTTGTCTTCTGAATGTCATCAGTCAACTGCGTGATGCGCGTCTGCATGCCTTGAAGTTCGGTCTTGCGCGGCGTGAATTCGCGGTCCACTCCCTTGACGGCGTTGACGAGACGCGTGATGCCCTGCTTCTCGTCGCTGAAGGCGTCGGTGTTGACCAGGGCAACTTTGCTGTCGGGCACGTTGGCGTTGGCGGCCTGGGCGGGCGCTGCCGCTCTGCCGGTACCCTGTGCGTAAGCGGGGAGAACAGTGATGGCCGCCATGAAGGCTGCGGCGGCGATCAGACGAAATATTTTCATGGCTTTCTTTCTAATGCTCCTTAACAGGTGAAAGGCGATCATTCTCGCGTGTGCTCTTTAAAAGGTTTGATGTCGCCTGGGACAGTTTACTCTGAATAGTTAAAAAGTACGACCGATGCTGAAACGGAAGACGCTCTTCTTCTCGTTAAAGTTAAACGGCAACCCACTTACGACGCCCGTGCGGGCGTTCGGGTTGTATGCATAGATCAAACGAAATGGAACATTGATGACCGGAACCTGGAATCTGACTTCCGCTCCGAGGCTCGAACGATAATCCGTAAACTTCGAGAAGAGACTCTCGTTGAGGCGTGCCACCGTGTTGGTCTGCGCCTCGCCGCGCACGAAGGCGCGCTGGAAGCCGAAGGGCAGCCCCGTCAAAGGATCGAAGGGCGTCGGGGCGTTCAGCGCCTGGCTCAATTCTTCCGCCGTCACGAGACGATTATCGCGGATGACCAGCGAGTTTGACGCGACCCCGTTGGCGTCGAAGAAGGCCGTCTGCGCGAGACGCGGATTGTTGAGAATCGCCAGCGAATTGAGGCTCAGTCCGGTCGTCGCCTGAAACTGCGCGTCCGTCAAGAAAGTGCTGGAGAACAACTGGTCTCCGCCCCCGCGTAAATTGAAGGCCGTCCCGATGTCCGCGAAAGCCGCCAGCGTGACTGGACCAAAAATCGGAATGCGATACTCGAAGTTGCCGAGCATCTGCGTGTCGCCGCCGACGAAGGTAAAGGTGCGCTGCGAAATCTGTAAAGGGTTCGCGCCCGATGCGCCTGTGAAGGTCGGGACGGTCCCCTGGAGACCCGTCAAAGGGACGGGCGTCCCGGACTGGTTGCTGGCGAGGACCACGTTGCGCGTCGTGGCGAAACTGTCGAGCGGCACGATGGGGCTAATCGAACGCACGTTGTAACCGCGAATCGTGAACTCGTCGCCGAGGAAGAAACGTTCGTAGATGGGCACGCCGTTGACGAAGGCGAGCGAGTTGGAGTTTCTAATCTTGCTCGTCGTGGCGAAACTGCCGACCGTCCCCAGCAGAATGCGGAAGCCGAAGACCTCTGGATTCTCGGACTTCTTCCGACGCACCGGAATGAATTGCGTGTAAGAGAGCGTCGGCGCGTAAGAACGCACGTCGCCGCCGAGGCCGGTCAGCGCCACCGAAGCGGAAATCTCCGTGCCGCCGACGGGGTCGTTGGCATCCTTGGCGTAGTTCTTCGTGTTGTAAGAGAAAGTGCCCGTGACGCGGCTCGTCAAGATGTTCGGCTGGTCGTAGATGACAGGGATAAAGGTCGTGGCGTTGTTCTGCGAGTTGACCGCCGGTTGCTTCACGCTGGAGCGCGCAATCTGATACGAGAGACCGATGCGCGATACCTGCGTGAATCTACGTTTGCGGTAAAACTCCGAGAGCGGCGCGCTGGCGAAAACAGAGATGCCGTTGGAAGTACGCGTGAAAAGATTTTCTTCGTTGGTGTTGAAGAAATCAACGGTGTTGCCCAAGGCTCCTTGCAGCGCGTTGGTGTTCTGCGAAATGAAAGTGCCCTCGCCGAAGAACTTGAGCGAGGAAGAGAAGACGGAGAAGCCAGCCGTAATCGGTCGGTTGCGGATGTAAGGTTCCGTGAAAGAGAACTGGAAAGAGCGCTGGCGATTGCCCGCCGCTAACTGGAAAGAGAGAATCTCGCCGCGTCCTAAAAGATTGTTGGTCGAATATTCAAGACCGAAGAAGGAACCGCCGATGCCTGAGAGACCGCCGTTGAAAGAGATTTGCTGGCGTCCGCGTTCGGACACCTTGACGTTGACATCAACCAGTCCCTCTTCCTCGTTGGTGCGGAAGTCCACGTCCTTATCCTTGTCAACCGGATCGAAGAAGCCCAACTGGTTGAGACGCAGGATGGAAAACTCAAAGGCCGACTGGCTGTAGATGTCTCCCTCGTTGATGACCACCTCGCGGCGAAGCACGTTGTCGCGCGTGAACGTGTTACCCAGAAATTCGAGGCGGCGCAGGGTAAACTGCTTGCCCTCGTCAATCGTGATGGTGAAATCCACTGTGCCCTCTTTAGGGTTAGCGGGATTGTCTTTGAAGGTCGGCGTCGGCTCAGCCGTGTACTGTATAAAACCTTGCGAGCCGTAAATCTTTTTCAAATTCTCGAAGAGCGCCTTGCTGATTTTCTCGCCGTTGGCGACATCGCCCTTTTGCAAGCCGATGACGGCGCGTATGTACTGCTCGTTGAAAATCGAGTTGCCTTCAATCTTCAAGTCACCGATGCGATAGAGCTTGCCTTCGACGATGGGGATGGTCACGCGCAGGGCTTCGTCCGTCGAAGAGAGAAAGGGCAGCGGGATGAAAAAGCCGGTCTGGCGACGCCCCAAACCTTCTATGCTCGGCTCGCCATAGCGGGCCTGAAGATAGCCCTTCGAGCGCATGTAGTTCTGGACGCGATGCAGATCGTAGTCCAGCTTTTCTCGGTCCAGAATATCCTGCCCGCGAAAACGCGAGATGAGGCCAGCCTCCCTGACTAGTTTCATCTGGCTGCGCAAGGAACCGTCGCTAAAGACCTGGTTGCCCTCGAACTGGATGTCGGCGACGCGGACTCTATCGCCTTCTTTGACGACGAAGGTGATGGCCTGCGAGGTGGCGGAGACTTCCTCATAACGCGGCTCGATGGTCGCGTTAGGGTGGCCCTTGGCGGCGAGCAGTTCCTTAATCACGCGAGTGGCGTTGTTGACCTTGACGGGGTCAAAGACGGCCTCCTTCGAGACGCCGATGCGACGTTCGCGGAAAGCCTTGAGCACGTCGGATTCGGGGACGCTCTTCAAGCCCTCGAATTGTATGTCGCGGATAATCGGAAGCTCTTCGACGAAGAATGTGATGGCGACGCCGCCGCGCGGCGCGTCTTCGGCAGTGACGCGCGTCTTCGTCTTCTCAAAAAAGCCGTAAGCGAGAATGGCTTGCAAATCGCGCTGGACCTGTTGCGGGTTGTAGACATCGCCGGGACGGGTCTGCACATAGTACAGAATGTCTTCCTTGCGTAGACGGCGGTTGCCTTGAATATCAACCGATTCGACCAGTTTTTGTTGTGATTCCTGCTGCGCGTGAACGCTGGGCCAGGCCGTGAAAAACGAAATCGTTCCGATGATGGCGCTCAAAATGAGCAAACTGGCACGAACAATGTGCATAAAATTCTGTTTCCCTTAGAGGTACTCGCAACAAACTTCAGGGAGCGGAAATCAGGACCAGTAACAAGGTATTAGACAAAAAAAGCCTGGACAGGGTTGGCCTCGGAACTTGGGGAGCGCCCAGATTCAAGGCCAGCGCAGCATCTCTGCCAGCTTATCCCGGCTACAAAGTCGCGTATTATACAGGCAAAAGAAGTCCAAAGTCCAAGGTCCAAAGTCAAGAACTGGAATCTGGCTGTTTTTGACTTTGGACTTTGGACCTTGGACTTTGGACTTATCCTGACCTTGGACTTTGAACTCGTTTTCAGTGAGTCAAGAGCATGTCGCCCGGTTCCTCGATGCCCGCCGGGCGATAGTTGAGATCGTTCTCATCCAGAAAAATTTCGATTAAAGATGCCCCGCCTAGTTCGCCCTGAATAAGAGCTTCGGAGAGCGGGTCTTCGACATACTTTTGCAGTGCGCGCCGCAGGGGCCGCGCGCCGTAGGAGCGGTCCGCGCAGGTCTTGTTGACGATCCAGCGCTTGGCCTCCGGCGTCAGGCGCACTTCCAGTCCGCGACTCCTCAGGGTCTTGTTCATCTGGTCTAATTGCAGTTGGACGACCTCCAAGAGTTCTTCGTCAACCAGTTGATCGAAGATGATGATTTCGTCGAGGCGGTTGATGAACTCCGGGTTGAAGGTCTGGCGCACGGATGACATGACCATCTCTTCCATCTTCTCGCGCGAAGAGTCCGTGTTGGCCTGAAAGCCGAGCGTCCCCTTCTTCTGGATAAAGCGCGCGCCGATGTTGGAGGTCATGATGATGATGGTGTTCTTGAAGTCCACGGTATTGCCGAGGGCGTCGGTCAGAATACCGTCTTCAAAGACTTGCAGGAGGACGTTGAAGATGTCGGGGTGCGCCTTCTCTATTTCGTCGAAGAGCAGGACGGAGTAGGGCGAACGCTTGATGCGTTCGGTCAGTTGCCCGCCCTCTTCGTGGCCGACGTAGCCGGGAGGCGAGCCGATGAGTTTCGAGACCGAATGCTTCTCCATGAATTCCGACATGTCGAAGCGAATCATCGAACGCTCAGAGCCGAAGAGCGCTTCGGCCAGCGAGCGCGCGACCTCCGTCTTGCCGACCCCGGTTGGTCCAAGAAAGAGAAACGAGCCGACGGGCCGCTGCGGATTCTTGAGACCGGCGCGCGAGCGTCTGATGGCGCGTGCGAGCGCGGAGATGGCGGGCCTTTGCGAGACGACGCGCGTGTGAAGTTCCGCTTCGATGCGGAGGAGTTTCTGCGTCTCTTCTTCTTTAAGTGAAGTAATCGGAATCCCCGTCCAGCGCGCGATGACCTCTTCGACATCATCCTTGTTGACTTCGGCGGTCACGATAGCGTCTTCGTCAAGTTCGCGCCCGCGCGGATTGAGCGTCGCGTCCGTGCCGTAGCCGGTCCAACGATTCGCGCCCGTATTCCAGTCCTCTATATTGCCCTGCTCGCGCCTGACGCGCAGCTTGACGCGCGCGCCCGCTTCGTCAATCACATCAATCGCCTTATCCGGCAGAAAGCGATCAGGGATATAGCGGTTTGATTGGTAGACGGCGGATTCGAGCGCCTCGTCCGTGTAGCGTACCTGATGGAAAGTCTCATAACGCTCGCGCACGCCGTGCAGAATCATCACGGCCTCTTCTTCCGACGGCGGCGGCACCTTGACGGCCTGGAAGCGGCGCTCTAATGAGCGGTCCTTCTCTATGGACTTACGAAACTCCGCAGGGGTGGTCGCGCCGATGCACTGTATCTCTCCGCGCGAGAGCGCGGGCTTCAAAATGTTCGCGGCATCGAGAGAGCCTTCGGCGGAGCCTGCGCCGACCAGGGTGTGCAGTTCGTCTATGAAGACAATGTAGTGCGGGTTCTCGACCAGTTCGCGCATGATCTGTTTGAGGCGTTCCTCAAACTGCCCGCGATACTTCGTGCCCGCGACGATTAATGAAAGGTCCAGCGAGAGGATGCGTTTGTTCTCAAGGAAGGATGGCACATCGCCGCGCACGATTCTTTGCGCGAGACCTTCAACGATGGCGGTCTTGCCGACGCCGGGTTCGCCTATCAGGACCGGATTGTTTTTGGTCCTGCGACAGAGAATCTGGACCACTCGCTCAATCTCGTTCTCGCGCCCCACGAGCGGGTCCAGCTTATCGCTCGCGGCATCATCCGTCAGGTCGCGCGAGAATTCGACGAGGTGCGGCGTGTCCTTCTTCTGCGAGGCGCGCGCATCCACGCCCGTCTGACGCGCGATCTCGTCGCGCACGGCGTTCAAGCGCAGCCCGCGCTCGTAGAGAATCTCCGCCGCCATCGAGCGGTCCTCCCTGAGCAAGCCGAGCAGCAAATGCTCCGTCCCGATGTGACGATGTTGAAGGCGGTCGCTCTCTTCGTGAGCATAGGCGAGCACGCGCTTGGTCTCCGGCGCGAGGGGCAGTTCCACGGAGGTGGAAATCTTTTCCCGCAGCAGCGTGCGCCCTTCAATCTCTTTACGAATGCTCTCGATGGAGACCTGCGCGCGTGGGAAGAAACGCCCGGTCAGCGTCTTGTCTTCGCGCATCAATCCGAGCAGGAGATGCTCCGGTTCAATCGCAGGCGCGCCAAATTGCGATGCCTCGTATCGCGCGAAGAAGATGACGCGCCGCGCCTTTTCCGTGTAGCGTTCAAACATATTGGACCTTTATTCGCTGATTAACGTTTGAATGATCGCTGCGATGCCCGGCCTGTATCGAATAGGAGACCTGAGTCCGCACCACACCCATCACCAATAGTATAATAGATGTCAGACGCCGGACGCTAGATGTTAAATAAGTCTGGAGCCTGAGAGTCTGGAGTCAAGAGTCAGAAGAAGGATTCGAGTTTCAGGTCTCAGGTTTCAAGTTAAAGCCAACTGCTCAAGTTAAAGGCGACTGCTTTTGACTCATGACTCCAGACTCTGGACTCTTGACTTATACCAGTTTTCCATCCCGCAAGACCAGCGTGCGGTCGCAAATTGTGGCGACGCGCTCATTGTGCGTGGCGATGATGACCGCCGCCCCTCGCTCTTTGCAGAAGGATGCGAGCCGCGCGGTAATCAACTCGCCGGTCTTTGCGTCCAGGTTGCCGGTCGGTTCATCCGCGAGGACCAGTCGCGGTTCTCTGATGAGCGCGCGGGCCAACGCGACGCGCTGTTGCTCGCCGCCGGAGAGAAGGCCGACCCTGTAATCCAGACGCTCTCCGAGGCCCAGGCCCAGCAACATGGCTTCGGCGCGGGCGTGACTTTCCTGCCGCTTCGCGCGATTGATGAGTAGCGGGAGCGCCACGTTCTCCGTCGCGGTGAGGTCCGGCAGGAGATGATGAAATTGAAAGACGAAGCCTATCCGCTCATTGCGCAGGCGAGACAAAGAGGCGCGCGACGCGCTGGTAATCTCAAACTCGCCCAGCTTAATCTGCCCCGCATCCGCAGCCTCAAGCCCGCCCAGCAAATGCAGCAAAGTTGACTTGCCCGCGCCCGACGCGCCCATCACGGCCAACATCTCACCCGCCCTCACCTCGAACGAAACGCCGCGCAACACTTCCAACTTCTCACCCGCAGGCGTCCGAAAAGACTTATAAAGGTCCAAAGTCCAAAGTCCAAAGTCCAAAGTCGAAGACACACTATCGCTCGAAGTTGAAGATATGCCTTGTCTCTCAGCCTCGCCTTCTGGTCCAAGATTTAAGACCTTGGACTTTGGACTTTGAACTTTGGACTTATCTTTACGCATCGCGTAATGCCTCTGCGGGGCGCACGCGGGCGGCGGCACGCGCGGGGTAAAGGGTCGCCAGCAGGCTCAAGATGAAGGCGACGAGGGCGGCGAGGGCCACGTCGCGCGCGTGCGCGTGGAAGGGCACGTTGCTGATGGAGTAGACATCTGCGGGCAGGCTGACGAGCCGGTAGCGATTGCCCAGCAGACACGCGAAGAGGCCGAGCAGGACTCCGCCGAGCGCGCCAATGATGCCGACGCACGCGCCCTCTATCATGAAGACGGACATGATGCTCAGCGCGCGAGCTCCCATCGCGCTCAGGATGGCGATGTCTGCGCGTCTTTCGACGACGACGAGGACAAGCGTCGTCGTGATATTCAAGGCCGCGACGAGAATGATAAGCGCGATGATAAAGAGTCCCATGCGGCGTTCGAGCGCGAGCGCGGCGAAGAGCGGCTTGTTCGCCTCCTGCCAGTCGAGGGTTGTGTAAGTTGGGCCAAGTGCCAGGTGCACTTCAGCCGCAACCCGCGCGACATCGTAGATGTCTCGGACCTCTATGCTGATGGCCGTTGCCGCCGCCCGGTCCTGTCCCGCGAAGCTCGCGGCGTTGGCGAGAGAGAGATAGACCCACGTCGCATCATACTCATAAAGGCCGGAGCGGAAGATGCCCGCCACGCGCACACGCCGGTATCTCGGAACGAGGCCGAGCGGCGTCAACGTGCCCTCGCCCGACACGAGTTGGCCCACATCGCCGACGTTGAGGCCCGTGCGCGCGCCCAACTCTTCTCCGATGATGACGGAGGTCAGCGCGGCCTCGCTCGGCACTTCGTCAAAGGATGTGATGGCCGGAGGTTTGACGACCGAAGAAGCGATGTTCGGAACACTGGTCCGAGTACTAGTCTGAGTGTCAGTCTGAGTATTACTCTGAATATTAGTCCGAGCGTTTGATGAAGGCGCGGCTTCCGCACTTTGATGGATTGTCGCCTGGGTTGATTCGTCGTGCGTCTCTGCCTGTGCCGGGCCAGTTAAGAGCGAATCGAGCGTGCCTGTGATGAGCGTGCGGCGAAGTTCTTTGGTGGTCCAATCTGATTCGGACTCAACGCCGCGCAGGACGGCATAGGCGGAGTTGTTCACCCCGCTCAGCAACGCGCCTTCATAGGTGGTCGGGGCGGCCTCGCTGACGCCATCCAGGGAGCGCAGGCGCGCGATGATGTTGCGAAAATCCGTCATCGGCTGGCCGTCTCTACGCAGCACCGTGATGTGCGCCGTGCCGCGCAGGATTTTGTCGCGCATCTCATCTCGAAAACCGTTGGCGAGCGCGAGCGCGACGACCAGCGCCGCGACTCCGAAGGCGATGCCGAGAATCGCTGCCAGCGCCGTGACGCGCGCCATAGGCCGCCTGCGGCGCGAATAAAGATACCGGAGCGCGAGAAAGAGTTCGTAGGGCATAAAAGGCAAGGATGAATTATGAAGGATGAAGGATGAATTAGGAAAGAAGGATTATTCAACTTGAGCAATCAGTTATTTCGTAGTCGGTCTCAGGCCGAGACACTTTTTGGTCTCTGCGGGTCTGTTCTCCGGGAGCAGGCTTTGCAGGTTGGGCGTGTCGTGGGCCGATTCGTCGCCGGGCGGCCTGATCTCGTAGATGGTGTCGGAGAGCTTGCGAAAGTGAAAACGCGTTTCGAGGCGCACGAGTTGGAGCGTCTCATCGAGTTGCCAGCCACAGGGCGCCCACCAGCGCGGGTCCTGGTCCAGAAAAACGCGGCGGCCTTCCTTCAAATAATTTTCTATGGCGGCATCGAGCGGCACGGCGGGCCAACCCGCGCCCGTGCCGATTTCGGTCCATTGGCCCATCCCTATCCCGCGCCAGTAGGTAACGGCGATGGTCTGCGCGCCCGCCATCACGACCGCGTCCGGCGGCAAGAGCGCGAGACGCGCCCTGTAATCTTTCGTCAAAGCACGCTTGATGCTGTTCTCGCGGCTCGTCGGGTTGGCGTAAATGGCGACCAGCAGCATGACGAAGGCGATGCCTAGAACAGTGCTCCAGAATGCGCGCCGCGCGTCTCCCAACTTCGTCGTCTGCGAGCGCAGTAAATAATCCGCGACGAGCGGGACGAGCGTGGGCAGGCCCGTCAGAAAATAGCGCCAGTTGATGGTCGTGCTGTAATTGAAAAAAAGCAGAAAGTTGGCCCACACGCCGAAGAACGCGAGCAGCAGCAGAGGCGTCAGGCCGCGCGCGCGCCACTCCTTCCAGATGGCAAAGGGGAGCGCGATGCAGACAATTGGTCCAAGAATAAAAGTGTAGAAGAGAAACGGCAGCACGTTGCGAATCGTCACGGGATGTCGCGCCGCTTCCGCCTGCCCGGAGTCGCGCCAGCTATACCAGGCGGCGCGATAACCGCTCGCGTCCGTCCAGAACCAGAGCGCGAAAGGGCCGAACGCGACGAGCGCGAAGACGAGACACGAGAGCGCGATGAGAGCTAGTTCGCGTCTCCCGAATTTCCAACCGCAGACGAACGGCGCGAGCAAGAGCCAGGGCGCATAGAACATCGCCGTCTCTCTCACGTTGACGCCCGCGCCGAGCAGCGCCGCGCCCAGCATCATCATCCACCAGCGCCCGGACCGCAGCCCGCGCAGGTGTATCAAGAGCGCGAGGACGACGAAGATGAGCGACGGCACGTCCGTCATGACCTGCCCGCTATAGACGACGAAGGGCGGCGAGGCCGTGATGAGCAAGGCCGCGATGGTCGAGGTCCTGTTTGAGTTCGTGACCTCGCGCGTCAGGGCAAAGCAGGCGATGACGACGAGCGGCGAGAGACAGATGACCGTGTACTTGAAAAGAAGATAAGCGTCTTCGGTTGGAAGATGAAAAAGTTTGTGGGCCAGAGAGTAGAGCGCGTGATTGAAGAAGATGAAGAGCGTGCGACCGAGGGCCATAGATGAGGGCTGGCCGCGCACCGCGAGCACAGTGTAATCCAGCCCGTCCCAATCGCCTATGAAGGGGTCTCGAAAATAAAGTGCGAGCGCGAATGAGAGGAGCGCGGGCGGGAGCCACCAGCGCCATGCCGCGCGAAAGCGTTGAGACTCGTCCGGGCGTTGGGCAGCGTGCGCGGAGTCTTCAGCCTCGGATGAGCTTGTCGTCTTCGGGAGTGAGCGATTCAATCAGTTTGGCTTCGAGCGAATCTTCGGGGCGTTTGACCATCGTCAATTGATTGCCGCGCGCGTTGTACTTAACTTCGTCCATGATGTTGTAGATGAGCAGCACGCCGCGACCGGAAGTCTTAAACAGGTTGGCCGGGTCGCAGGGGTCTGGAATCTCCTGCAAGTCGAAACCGTTGCCCTCGTCTTCGACGGTAAAGCGCGCTTCCTTGGAGGAGAGTTCGGCGGTGATGCGGACCATCTTTGAAGGGTCGTTGCGATTGCCGTGCTTGACGGCATTGACGAAGGCTTCGTCGAGCGCGACGAAAAGGTTGGAACGCTCAGGCTTGATGAGTCCGAGTTTGGAGACGCGCTCAATCAGGTAATGCAGGACGCCGTTCATGAGCGAGAGATCGCTCGGCAACTCGAAATCAATCTTCTCATGAACGTGCGGCAGGACTTTCAGATCATCCACGAAGCGCAGTTTGTAAGAGAGCGTTTTCTCGACGATGCTGCGTAGCTCATCTTTGTTATAGGGCAGGCGCAGGTAATTGGCCGCGCCCATCTTGAAGGCTTTGACGATGCCGGGTTGCTGCGCTTCGTCCGAAGAGACGACGACGGGGACGAGCAGGCGTTTGCGGTTCAGTTCGCTGAGAATCTCGACGCCGGATTCCGCATCGTCCGTGAGGTCGGAAATAATCAGATCGAATTCGTCGAGGTCTTCGCGCGAGAGGGCCGCGTCACGGTCGCCTGTCGCCAGGACCGTATGTCCCAGATCGCGCAGGACCTGCTCCAGCGTTGAGCGTAGTTCATCGTTATTGTCAACGATGAGAATTCGTCTTTGTTCCATCGTCCGATTAAACGCCAAGCGAGCTTAAATTGCCCAGACCTTAAATTTCCTTTGGAGGGAGAGCCGCGTGTGTCAAACGCTTCCGCCTTACTATACGAAAAACCGTGGGACCGCGTTCCGAATAATAACAAGATACGTCCAAAGTCTAAAGTCAAATTAAGTCCAAAGTTCAAGGTCCAAAGTCCAAAGTCAAGAGGCTGAAGAGTTCAGTTCTTGACTTTGGACTTTGGACTTTGGACTTTGGACTTGTATACTTCGCCTCTTTTGCGAGATGGCTAAACCGGGAAAAGTACAGGAAACATTGGAATACGCGAACAGGCGATGCGCGGCGCGGCGAACGGCGTCGTCACTCCTCCCCAGTTGCAGCGCGAGCGCAACGAAGCTCGCCGCACCGACAGCAGCAGCAATGCCATAGACGGCGCCGGCAAAGCCGAGCAGCCAC
>DASYML010000089.1:0-35839 GCA_036009045.1 Pyrinomonadaceae bacterium | reverse complement strand
TTGATGAGCCTCCCCTTGAAGCCAGCCTGTTGGAGAGCTTGGATGGCCCTGGCGCTGCGCCCGCCCATCTTGCAGTGAACGACCGTTTCGCGTTGCGGGTCAATCTCGGACATGCGATTGACCACCTGCGCGAGCGGGATGAGACGTGTCTGAGGAATGTGTGCGATGTCGTACTCGTGTGGCTCGCGCACGTCTATAATCTGTATGTCTGCGCCGCTGTCCAGGAGTTGTTTGAGTTCGGTCGCGGTCATCTCCTGCAAAGGCTGCTCGCCCTGTGCGGTCTGCCCCGCAGTTGCAGGTTGAGGCTTCAGCCCGCAGAACTCTTCGTAATCAATCAGTTCTTTGATGGTCGCGTTCTCTCCGCAGACAGGGCAGGCGGGGTCTTTCCTGAGTTTCAATTCACGAAAGCACATCTTCCACGCGTCGAACAAAAGCAGACGGTTGATGAGAGGCTCGCCCCCGCCGAGGATGAGCTTGATGGTCTCGTTGGCCTGTATCGCGCCGACGATGCCTGGCAGCACGCCGAGCACGCCGCCTTCCGCGCAGGAGGGCACGAGACCGGGCGGCGGAGGCTCCGGGTACAGGCAGCGATAGCACGCGCCGCGCTCGGCCCAGAAGACGCTCGCCTGTCCTTCAAAGCGAAAGATGGAACCGTAGACATTGGGCTTGCCCGTCAGGACGCACGCATCGTTGACCAGATAGCGCGTCGGAAAATTATCCGTCCCGTCAACGATGATGTCGTAATCTCTAAAAAGGTCCAGCGCGTTCTCGCTCGTGAGGCGCGTTTCGTGTGTCTCAATCCGTATCAGCGGGTTGATGTCGCTGAGCCGGTCGCGCGCCGATTCGATTTTCGGTCTCCCGACATCGCGCGTGCCGTGGACTATCTGCCGCTGCAAGTTGGATTCTTCCACGACATCGAAATCCAAGAGGCCCAGCCGCCCGACGCCAGCCGCCGCCAGGTACATGCCGAGCGGAGCGCCCAAGCCGCCCGTGCCAATCATCAGGACGCTCGCGTTCTTCAAATGACGCTGCCCCTCCATCCCGACCTCCGGCATGATGAGATGACGGCTGTAACGCGTTATCTCCTGATGAGAGAGCGAGGGCAATTCGGCTGCGGAGACTTCCTCTTCGGTCGTCGCGCCCCCCGCGATGGAAGGCACTATCATCAACGTATCGCCGTCCTTGACTGGCGTCTCCAAATTCTTCGCATGGCGTATGTCTTCATCGTTGACGTAGACGTTGACGAAATTACGCAACGCGTTCGCTTCATTGAAGAGATGCTTGCGTAAATCCGCATGAGTGCTCGTGAGATGCGCGAGCGCTTGGCCTGCGGTCTCTGCTTCTACCTGCAACTCCGAATTGCCTCCCGCGAACTGCCGGAGCGCGGTCGGGATGATAACTGTGACTGACATAGACTGACTCCTTAACCTTTAGCCAACGCTTTTAACTTGATGGAAATCAACCAGCGAAGAGTTCTCCTCATTCCTGGACCAGCATCATCTCTTCCTCTGTAAACATGGAATGGTCCGCCTCCAACTCCCACGAGCGCAGGTCGCTGGCCTGCCCCTTATTTACGGAGACGATGATATAGGACATGGTGGGCCAGGGCGAATGTTCCAGATCGAATTGAGAAGGCACAGCCGGATGGTCCGGGTGCGAATGATAATCTCCGACCACGCCGAGTCCCATTTTAACTGCGGCAAGTTCCGCGCGCCTGTAATCATCCGGCGCGATGAGCATCCTGTGAGATGTCTTGCCCTCGTCTCCCGGCGCGACCTGCCTGCGATGCTCAATCGCGCCCGCATCCTCCCAGGCATTTGCAGCCGGATACGTTTCGAGTATCACACGCGTCCGCCCTGCGTCCTCTATGCGACCGATGAGCAACCCGCAACACTCTTGCGGATACTCCCGTTCAGCATGTCCCTTCATCTCATCAAGAACTCGCGCGCGGAGTTTTATCATGCTTTATGCTTCCCAGAAATCGTCGCTCAAATATCTGCCGCCGCCGTCGCACAGGATAGTCACGACGACAGAGTTCGCGGGCAGCGTGCGCGCCAGACGCAACGCGGCGAAGACATTCGCGCCCGCACTCACACCCACGAAGAGACCTTCTTCAAGCGCGAGCCGACGCGCCATCGCCTGTGCATCCTCCGTCGCCACTTCGACCGATTCATCCGCCAGCGACGGATCATAAATGCCGGGCACGAGCGCCGTTGCCATGTGCTTCATGCCTTCGAGTCCGTGGAAAGGCGAATCGGGTTGCACAGAAATAACGCGAATCAACGGACTGTATTCTTTGAGCCTCCGCGCGGTCCCGACAAACGTGCCGGAGGTTCCCAGCCCCGTGATGAAGTGCGTGATGCGCCCGCCCGTCTGCTCCCAGATTTCCGGTCCGGTCTCTTCATAATGCGCGCGCCAGTTGGCCTCATTATTGTACTGATCCGGGTAAAAATATTTCTCCGGCTCGCTGAGGGCCATCTCGCGCGCCAGTTTTTGCGCGCCGTCCGTAGACTCCGCCGGGTCCGTCAGGACAAGCTCCGCCCCGTAGATGCACAGGGTACGCTGGCGTTCCCGGCTCGCATTTCTGGGCAGGCAAAGCGCCACCCTGTAGCCACGCGCGGCGGCGATCATGCTGTAAGCGATGCCCGTGTTGCCGCTCGTCGCATCCAGGATAGTCTTGCCCGGATGAAGCTGGCCGCTTCTTTCTCCGGCGAGAATCATGGCGCGCGCGGCGCGGTCCTTGACGGAGCCGCCGGGGTTCAAATGCTCCGCCTTGGCATAAACGGTCACAAGCCGCGCCACATCTCGCGTGACGCGACCGAGTTTGACCAGCGGCGTGTGCCCGATGCTGCTTAAAAGGTCCGGGCCAGCATCCCTAATTTCTGGACCAGTTTGATCGCGGAGCGTTCCAGTCATCTTTAATCGGCATCAAAAGGCCCGTCACAGAGAGAGAGAGGGCCGCGCGCTTTTCTTTAGTCTTGAGGAAATGAATTGTACTCTGCGCGCTGGCAGGCAAACAAGCAACAGGGGATTTCGGTAGCGGGTTAGCTGACCTTGAATGAATGTGAGAGTGAGATTCACCACAGAGACACAGAAGAGGCAGAGGACGCGCAGAGAAAAGAAGTCAAGCCTCTGTGCTGACTCTGTGCGCTCTGTGTCTGCGGTGGTGAAGGCTGCTTTCATACTCTCTCAAGTCAGTTGAACCACTAACTGGATTTCGCTGGCGATTCAATATCAAACTTGAAAGGGATGCTGGTTTGAGTGTCCGTGAGAAACAACTTTAAAAATCACTTTTAAGCGAGAGGTCAAAAATTGCTATTGACATTCTACGCGTTTCGGCTTAGAAGTCCTGTACCTCGCGACACCCGGTATTGCCCGCAGCATGTGCTCAAGCTGCGTTGCCCAGTCATCATTCAATTGTTGAGATAGTCAGGTTATGCAATCCAGAGGGTTGCGTATTCCGTGCATTGGCGGCGGAGAAGAAAGCTGCGCCGTCCTCACGTTCCTGCTGGACCAGTCAGGATATGAAGTCAACTTTGCTCACTTGAAAGAGGATGCCTGACACTTAGAAAGCTTGAAGTTCCTTGCCGCAACAGTGGCCCAACCTGTCTCATCAAGAAGGCGAGACCGGCATCGCTCCTGTTGATTGATGCACGCGTCAAGCGCGTCACACGTTCGTATCCCGACCTTGCAGCATCTGCTGAAGAGAAACTCTCTTCAAAGACTGGCAGACATCTTCAACGGCTGAAATGGATCAGTATCCATCGCAGCCTTTCACAGTCAATCGCCATCGCTGATTCAAAGGAGACCTATGACTAAACCGATTAAAGTTCGCGTCAGCCGCACCAAACCCGAATCAATGACCAAGCAGATTACCAACCAACTGATGAGCCTGATCCAGACGGGAACGCTCGCCGCAGGAGAACTCCTGCCGAGCGAACGCACCCTCGCGGATTCGCTCGGCGTGGCGCGCAACGTCGTCCGGCGCAGTTACGAATACTTATCCAGCGGCGGCCAGATAGAAGGCCGTGGGCGGCAAGGCAGGCGCGTCAGTTCCGCGAGCAGCAAGGGCCGGAAAGGCGCCGCCGCCACGGATCAGAAATCCTCCACCGCCAAGCGCAAAACCGCTTCCGGCTCTGCCAAAGGCAAGTCCAAGAGTGGACGTAAAGCGCGCTAGTCGGATTGCAACGCCTTTCGACGCTGAGATGAGAGCAAACGACGCGAGTTGAAAGACTCCTGACCGGCTCGCCCGTCTACCGTTTGCCAGGCTGAAAGAGCATTGACGTGCTTCCAGATTTAGATTAAAACTCTTCTCCTCAAAATCTAAATCAGGAGTTCAATACTGTGCTCAGCCTTAAGCGTCAAGTGATTTGCTCATTTTTATTAACCTTCCTTGTGCTCGCAATGGCCTTTGCCACAGAGGCACAACGGGGGACCAGTGTGGTTCGTCGCGTCAATTTTCCGCGTGGCCGGACGACGGCCATCCTGCGCGGCACGGTCAGGCGCGGCGTGAGTAATGATTACCTACTGCGCGCGCGTGAGGGCCAGGGGATGACGGTCCATCTCACTGCCAGCGGCGACGCAAATTTTTCCATTATCTCGCCCAACGGAAATTCGCTCGCGGATTTTGTCTCTGACTGGTCCGGCGACTTGCCGGAATCGGGCGACTATCGCATCAACGTCTTGCCGCCCACGCGCAACGGTAATCCGGCGCAGTACACTCTCGAAGTGACGATTCGTTGAGTCCGCGTGCTGGCGTTAGACAAAGGCTTGTGAGATTAAGCGAAGCGTCTTTCGGCGTTTGAGAATCCTTTGAAACCAACGCGCAAAAAAAGCTGGCGAAGGTGGATCGTCGCGGCGATTTTACTGGTCCTGCTGGGCTGGGTCTTGATAGACCTCTATGGGCCAGGGCAGACGCATATACGCGACTTCGATGCGGACGAGGTCGCACGGCAGGACACGGCCATGTGGCGCTCTTATTACGGTCGCCAGCGGTTTCTCCTGTTCAGACAACTCTCCGAATTATTGAGGACGCAATACAACCTCCCGTTTCTCAGATCGTATCTCGTCGCCTTTCATGCGGCCAAAGCGGCCTTCGTTTTTAAAGACGGTCCCAGTCGAGAGGACTATGAGAAGGCGCTGCCGGACCTGCATAGTTTCTACGCGGATATACGCAAGGTCAGCGACGTGCCCTTCGATGCGGAACGCGCCGCGCAGCTTGAGCTTGAATGGTGGATTATCCATCGCCAGCGCGCGAGCCACCAGGATGGAGACCTCGCACGCTCCCTCGCAGACAGCGCGGCAGAGCTTTATCAAGTGCCCGCCGAACGATTGATGGAATATGCGCGACTGCGCGCCGAAGCGATGACGATGAGAGACAATCAGGCGGAGGCGGGCGGCGTCACAGAAGCCGACTGGCAGAAGATAGACGAACTACTACGCGCCTCCTGGAAATCACTCAAGGCCGCCGTCAATTCCTGAGAGAATACAGGTATCAAAACTTCGTGGCTCATTCTTCGTGACTCATGCAAGAACCAACGCCTGCGCCACCGACGCCGCGACTCTCGCGTTGTTCTCAAGCAACGCGACGTTCGCCTTGAGCGTCGCCCCGCCGCTTTCACGGGCCATGCCGGATAAAAGAAAGGGCGTTAACTCGCGCCCGTTGATGTGCCTGCGTTCGGCTTCGTCCAGCGACTCTTGTAAAGCCCTTTGCAGGACGGCGGCTGAGACCTCCGCTGCGGCGGGCACGGGCACGGCCAGCAGGGTCGCGCCCACCAGATTCAACTCGCGCCGCGCGCGTACAATCGCCGCGACCTCCACAGGCGTATCCGCGCGGGCATCCACTTTGAGATTGCTCTGCCGCGTGTAAAAAGCTGGCATCTCATCGCAGCCATAGCCGACCAGAGTCACGCCGTAAGTCTCCAGCCATTCGCGCGTCGCGGGCAGGTCCAGCACGATTTTTGCGCCGGAGCAGACGACGAGCATTTCGATGCGCGCGAGTTCCGTCAAATCTGCGGAGATGTCCGGCAGCGTACCCCTATGCACGCCGCCGATGCCGCCCGTGGCGAAGACGTTGATATCAACCTGGCTGGCTATCCACATCGTCGAGGCGACGGTCGTCGCGCCGTCCCATCCGCGCGCGACGGCGAGCGGCAAATCGCGCCTGCTGATTTTCTGAATGTCTGCGCCGTGGGCCAAGTGGTCCAATTGCTCATCGCTCAACCCGACGCACAGCCTGCCCTTTTGAATGGCGATGGTCGCGGGAATCGCGCCGCCCTCACGCACTATCTCTTCCAACTTCCGCGCCGTCTCAAGATTGAGCGGGCGCGGCAATCCATGCGCGATGACCGTTGATTCGAGAGCGACGACGGCCCTTCCCTCTTCCAACGCCGCTTCAACTTCAGGGCTGAGATCGAACAGCTTTCGATTGAGCATAAGTCATCAAGAGCAAGTGAGAGCAAGGATGAAGTGAGAAGGATGAAGGATGAAAATGTGGCTCTTCAATATATGCTTCTCCTTCAGGAAATCCGAGCCGTTGGCTCAGTCTTTGATTCCGATGACGAGCGGCGAGTGCGAGCCTATCTCGGCGGTTTCGACGCGCGCGAAGCCAGCATCCTTCAGCCAGTCGGTGTACTCCGCCAGCGTGTATGTCCCGCCCTCTTCCGTATTAATCAGCATGTTGACGGCGAAGATGAGCGGGAACGGCGGACCCGTTCGTTGATCATTCGGAATCATGTCAACGATGGCGATTCTGCCGCCGGGTTTGAGCGCGCGAAACAACCTGCGAAAGAGATCGCGCGAAGATGCTTCGCCCTCCGAGTGGACGATGTTGCCGAGCAGCGCGAGGTCGAAACGATTCTCACCGAAGTTCGTCAACTTCAAATCGCCCGGCAGAAAATCGAATTTCTCTTCGACCCCGTGACGCTGCAAATATCTCCGCGTCTCATCCAGCATTCCCGCGAAATCCTGCGCCGTGATGTGTGCGGACGAATCAGCCTCCGCGATGCCGATGCCCCAGACGCCCGACCCGCAGGCGACATCAACCACCCGCATCCCCTTGTGCGTCTCTCCGGCTCCGAGCGCCAGCGCGGCACGTCTCGCGGGTTCACGATTCGAGACATGCAGGCTCCGCACGAGGATGGGAAAGAACTTCTCCGCCATGCCCTGCGTCTCAAGATTATGTAGAGGCTGGCCCGTCCGCACCACTTCCGTGAGTTGCCCCCAGGCTTCCCACAGATGATTAGTTTCCATCAGCGAAGCCAGATAGTCAGGGCTGTCTCGCACCAGATGCTTCGCGGAGAGCGGCGTCAACTGATAACGCTCGCCCGTCCTGTCGAGCAACTGAAAGCCCACGAGCGCATCCAGCAACATACGCACGCCGCGCTCCGATGCTCCCGCAGCCGACGCAACCTCCTGCGCGGTCTGCTTCCCGTCCGCCAGATGGCTGAAGAGGTTCAACTGGACCGCAGACGAGAGGATGCGCGAGGGCGCATGTGAAAAGGCCATCTGCATGATGATTTCCGCACTCATCCCGCCGCCCTGCTGCTGCGACCCCGTTTCCGCCATCTCTCCAATCCTCCTTCGTGTGGGTAAACCGTTAGAGTTCCAAGCGTGGGCCAACTTTATTGGTCCAGCTTTGAAGATCAAGATTCAACGCCTGCGCCTGTGTTATCCAGACAGCGGCTGACCGTCATAGATGACGCTCCAACCGTTCTTCTTGCTCGTCGCCAGACTCCGTTTGAACCACCTCGCGGCGGCCTCCGGGTCATTGTAAGCCTGCGCCGAAGGCATCTCCTGGCGCGGGTCCGAGCGCGTAATCATTCCGCTCTCGGCTGAAGTCTTCAAGCCGAGGACCGCCACCATCTCGTTCTTGACGAGCAGCACCGTACGCAGCGTCAAAAATCTCTCATCATCCAGGTCCATTAATTCAAAATCATCAACGGATTCCGACTCGTCATCAATCTCTTCATCAATCATGTCATCAAAGAAATCATTCTCGTCGTTCATAACTTTTTCACACGCTCCAATTCAATCTCCCGGCATTAAAGGAAAAGCATCATAGCATGAGCACAGATTTTGCGCTTCTACCGTTCTGGGTAGTGGTTCAAGTCGTCTTGAGTGAATATGAAAGCCTTATTCACTCAAGATCAAACTAAACCCCTGGCGGTTTTAAAACGGACTTGCAACCTTACATGAGTGTGAGCATAAAGAGGCCGGGCGGAGATTTTCAGCATCTCCCCCGGCCTGTTTTTGTTGAAGCCCGCTTGAGATAAAACTCAGGCTGCGCGCTGTGCCTGCGCGCCGGGCTTATCGCGTAATAGCTCCAACGCTTTCTTCAATTGCAAATCTTCCTGCGGCGGGGCCTTCGGCGCACCGGCCTCGGGGGCCACGTCGCGTTTGTCGTTGGGCTGGGCGGGTTTCGCCACGGCGTCGTCGTCGTTGCCCGTCAAATCATCCGGGTCTATGGTCTCTGCCAACTCAGCCTTCTTGACTTCGACGGAAGGCACGACTCCCGAACTGGCGCGGTCCGCGCCGAGGAAAGGCTTGCCGCTCGCGTTGGCCCACTTGATGGTCGTCAGTAATAACCCGTCGCCGTCGCGCAGGGTGAAGAGTTGCTGTTCCGCGCCCGCGCCGAAGCTCTTCTCGCCGACCACGTCGCCGCGCTTGCGCTCAAGGAGTGCGGAGGCGATGACTTCCGCCGCGCCAGCCGTCCCGCCGTCAATGATGGCGACGACTGGACCATTAAAGAGCGTCGTCTTCTGGTCCGCCGTGAAGGTCTTCAAAGTCTTGCTCTCACGCCCGATGGTCTGGGCCAGCGTGCCTTCCTTGATGAAGAGATTGGCGACCGTCACGCCTTCATTCAAAGAACCGCCCGCGACGCTGCGTAGGTCCAGGACGACTTTCTGCACGCCCTGCTTAACGAGGTCCTGTAGACGCGCGCGGACATCCGCGCCCTCGCCGTCGGCGAGACTGTTGATGCGAAGGATGCCGACCTTGCCAGCTTCCATACGCGCTTCCGCCGCCGGGAGTTTGAAATTACCGCGCATGACACTGATGGTCTGCGGGCGCGCGTTGGCTCTCAGGACGCGCAGTTTGACTTCGGTGCCGGACGCACCGTTGAGCAATTCGCGCGCGTCGTAGAGAGAGATGTCGCGCGTCGCCTTGCCGTCAATGTATTCAATGATGTCTCCGGCGCGGACACCGGCCTGTTCCGCAGGCGAACCCTTGACCGGCGCGATGACGTAGAGATATGAGGCGACCTGCGAAAGTTCCGCGCCGATGCCGGACTTATTATTGTCCGCCTTGTCGTTGTAATCGCGCACCTGCTCCGGCGTCAGATAGGTCGAATAAGGGTCGAGGCCATAGGCCAGTCCGCGCAGAGCACCCGCGCGAACTTTATCCAGATTCGGCTCATCTACATAATCATTCTGGATGTGTTGGAGCACGTTCTCGAAGATACGCAATTGCGCGCTCGGATCATTTTTGGGCTGCTGCGCTCTGGTGGCGAAGAGACCGCCGACGACCGTGTAGAGAGCGAGGCTGGCGGACAGCGTGACTAAAGCGAACTTGGTGCGAAATGACATTTGAAAACCTCTATGTTTTGCGTCGCTAAATTGTGAGCAGAGGGCGCGCAAACTTTTCACGCGAACCGCTCCACATAATCATATCAGTGGCTCTTATACGCGCGCAAGCAGCCAATGGTTTAATGATCTGACTGCAAGGGGGCTGGCGCGCTTGACAGAGTTTGCGGCCCGTTTCTATACTCCGCGCACTCCCCAAAAGGAAACAACTTGCCGGAAACAGACACGACAGATGAGCGCTTAAGCACGCGCGGCACGAGCACCCGACAGGGTGGACGCCTGCTGGCGCTAGACCTGGGCCAACGGCGCGTCGGCGTGGCGGTCTCGGACGAACTGTGTATTACCGTCAGCCCGCAAACGCCGCTCTCGCGTACCAACTGGAAACAACTGCTCCTCGACGTTCGCCACGCGCTCAAGAGCTTTGACGCACAAGGACTGGTCATTGGTTTGCCGCTCAACATGGATGGTTCCGAAGGTTTTGCGGCGCAGGAGGCGCGCAGGCTCGCCGCCAATTTCGAGAAATCCCTGAACGTGCCCGTCTATTTGCAGGACGAGCGGCTCACCTCGCGCGAGGCCGAAGCGAACCTGCGCGCCGCGAAACATACGGAGCAGGCGATTCGCGGACTCGCTGACAGCGAAGCGGCGGGCATTATCCTGCGTGATTTTATAGCAGACAAGCAACGCTCTTATTCACCGCCGGACAATTCGACGGATGACACATAAGCGGCTTCCGCTTAAAAATTTATTTCGTCGTTTATAGCGATTTGTAATTGCATGAGACCACCACGGCACAGCGTCTTTGTCAGTCCCGCATGCTTAAGCTGGGCGGGTACTCACAGGGCGACGACCCGCCCGCTACCACAGGCGGTACCGACCTGAGTCGCACTCAATTGCAAACCGTTATACTTTGCAGCCCTGATTGATTGCATACTCTTTATGAAACGTCTTCTCATACTCTTGATCGTCCTGATTCTCTGCGCGGGCGGCTTCGCGTACTGGGCCTATGGCGAAGTCAGCACGCCCGTCGCGCACGACAAGGCGCAGCAGTACATAGAAATCCCGCGCGGCTCATCGCCCACGGAGATTGCCGATAAGCTGGTGGCGGAGGGCATCATCAAACGTTCCTGGCCGCTGCTCATGTACATCAAGTGGAAGGGCGTGGGCAGCAAGCTCAAGGCTGGCGAGTATCGCTTTCCCTCTCCGGTCTCGCCGCTCGGCGTGGTCCGTAAATTGTTGGAGGGCGAACAACGCCTGAGCCGCTTCACCGTCATAGAAGGTTGGACGCGCTGGGACATCGCCGCTTCGATGGCGCGCATCCCCGAACTGAAACTGCCCGACGCGGACGCCGCCCTCGCGTTGATGGACGACACGACCGCGATTCGTGACCTGGACCCGCAGGCCAAAAATCTTGAAGGCTATCTCTACCCGGACACCTACAGTTTCCCGCCCAACACCACCGCGCCGCAGATGATTAGCACGATGGTCCAACGCTTTCGCCAGGAATGGAAACCGGACTGGACCATTAAAGCGCAGCAACTCAACCTGACGCCGCGCCAGATTGTGACCGTTGCCTCGCTGATAGAGACCGAGGCCAAGCTCAAAGATGATCGTCCACTCGTCGCCTCGGTCATCTATAACCGCCTGCGAAAAAACATCTCGCTCGGCATTGATTCAACCATCATCTACGCCTCAAAACTGGCGGGCAAGTGGCGCAACGATGGCAAGGTGTACAAGAGCGACGTTGACCGCCAGTCGCCTTATAACACGCGCCTGCAACCCGGTCTCCCGCCCGGACCCATCGCCTCGCCCGGCGCGAGTTCCCTCTCCGCCGCTCTCAATCCGGCGAACACGGACTATCTCTATTACGTGCGCGACCCCTCG
This sequence comes from Pyrinomonadaceae bacterium, assembly GCA_036009045.1. Classification (GTDB taxonomy): domain Bacteria; phylum Acidobacteriota; class Blastocatellia; order Pyrinomonadales; family Pyrinomonadaceae; genus DASYML01. The sequence continues at coordinate 24,377 of DASYML010000089.1, read as the reverse complement.
CGCAACGACGGCGCGCATAACTTTTACAACAACGAAGCGGACTTCAATCGCGGCGTCCAGGCCCTCCGCGACTGGGAACGTCAACGCGACGCACGCCCCGCCAACGCCTCCCCGCAACCCAGCGCCAGTGTCGAGGACAGTGACAAGTGACGAGTGACGAGTGACAATTTAAAGACAAGTGATGAGTCATGAGTGATGAGGGATAAGATGAAAGCTTTTACTCATCACTCATCACTGCTTTTTCTTGCTTGTCACTTGTCACTCGTCACTGTTCTCTTGAATTTGCGTGGGCGTTGATTTATGCTCCGAGGTGTCTCCCCTCTTTTAATTTGTGGATACCCACTTGAAAGCTTTGAAGGGTACTGAAGTGAAAAAAATATTTGCGACCATCTTCGTCATGATTTTCTCCGCCGCGTGTGTCATGGCCCAACAGAGTAAGGGTGAGGACCAGCAGCGTGAGCGCGTGCGTGATTCCGGCAGCAGCCGTGACGCGGGCATCAATGGCGAAAAAACGAACACGGGCGCGGGGCGCGGCATTGATTTCGGAAAGGGACGCACGCCTGCGGCGCTGCCCGTCCCAAATCCTTACCGCTTTACGGCGCGACGTGACGCGCTCGCGAAGGCCGTCGAGACGGTCATGCATGACCGCAAGTTGATAGTAGACACAGCCGCCTCCAAACCGGATGAAGGCATCCTTATCAGCCAGCCCTTCACCTTCATCAAGGGCGCGGTCGTCGCCGAATCCGAGTTGAGCCGTTACGCGGACCTGCCGAGCGCCAACGCGCGCGGGTGGACGCGCGGGCGCTACACCATCATCGTAGAGATTCAACCCATTGACGGCGTCAGCGCCAACGTCTCCGTCAACGCCAAAATTGAGGGCCGCACGGATGGCGCTTCCGGCGCGGAATGGACATCGCTTCGCAGCAACGGAACGGCAGAAGAAGAGTTTTTGAGCGCGCTGGTGGAAAACATCACGGGCGCTGCGCCTCCTGGGCATACTAACCCGCAACCTTAAAATATATCCCGGAATGATACTTCAAAGCGTTGCCCTGGATGGCAAACTGCCTTTGTTTATCAGTCTATTTATCAACAGTTTGACTTTCCCCGGTTGAGAATCTTGTTCAACGGGAGAAGGACGGCGTGATGGAAAGCCTGCACGTTTCAACAGACACCACGGGGCCGGAAAATTTCGATAAGCGAGGCGGCAGATCGCCCCTCGTCATGGTCATCGCGGTCATCTCTGCGCTGGCCGTGACGGGCGGCCTCTTTGCCGGTTACATGTTCCTCAAAAAACGCCACGCCGATCAAGTCAACGCGCAGCAGCGACAGGCGCAGATGGCGTCCGCCAGCAAATCAGCCGCCCCGCCCGTCTTGCAGGTTTTTGTTGACGATGCGATGCTCAAAGGCTCGCAGACGATCATTGGCGGGACGCTCCTCAATATTTCCAGGGAAGAGATTTCCGACCTCTCCGTTGAGTTGGAATTAAGACCACGCAAAGGCGGAAACCTGGAGACGCGCGCGGTCTCAGTAGAGCCTCAAAACCTCGCTCCAAATCAACAGGGCCGCTATTCCCTCAAACTTTCAACGCAGGATTACAGCCACGCGCGCCTGCTGCGAATCAAGAGCGGCTCGCGCACGGATGAGGTGGCCTTCAAGACTGTGCCCGGCGCGCAACGCCCGCCCGAAGTCATCAAGCCGGAGGTCAAGACCATCATCGTCAAACAGCCTCCCAAACGCGGCAACGGCGAAGAGTTCATCAATACGCCAGACACTCCCGCGAAGATTCACTGACAGGATTCCCCACGCGCCCGTGTGCTCTCCAACAACTCAAGTAATACTTCAGAGGTCGGCGCGGCGACGAGAGTTAAAGTAAGATGTTTACTGGCATCTGGCAGGTAAGGCAGCGAGTTGACTTAGCTAAACCGCAAAATTGACTATTGATGATGCGAATCAGGGCTGGGTGAGACAGGATTCTGTCAGGCTGGCGATGAGGGCCGGATGGTCTGCCGCTTGATGCGGATGAGAGACAAAGATTAAATCGCTTGTTGAGCCGCGCAGGCTCTCAACTTCAGCCAGTCGCTCCAGGCGATGTTCCCTTGGCCCACGATCGTTGAAGATGACATAGTCCGCAGCAGCGATGAGATGTTCCGCCGAAGGTTTCCAGATTTTGCGGCTCACGACTGGGTCAACGACCATCAGCGTCAGCGTCGGCCTGATAATCAGGGCCAGTGTATTGCTCTCTATGACCGCGCAACGGGTCTCAGACATAAGACGGCTCATCTCTCGCCAGGCATCCATGATGGCTGTCTCTCTGGTGATGGCCCAGACTACCGGGAGGGCGCCCGCCGCCGCCAGTCGCGCCGTGTCCGTCCCCGGCTGCAAGATAAGATTATCTCTCGTGATGACCTGAAAATCTCCGCCGAGCGAGCCGCACACGTTGCAGCCCTTTCCGCCATGCGGGCAACCACGCTCGCCATGCGTGACGGTAATCTTGGCGGCAGCGGTCCGGCAGCGTCCGGCCAAAGCCCGCGTCATGGACTCGGCCACGCAGGTCTTCCCCGCCCCGGATGAAACGCCCGCCACGACGATGGTTCGCAAGCGCTCCCCTGACTCCGTGCGATTAACCTGCGAGCCGTTATTTTCCGCTGCGTAGACAACCATTTACTTTGCTCTCGCCGTCACACCAACATCGCGGCCTTAGCTTGAAGCGAGCAACATCTTTAGCTAGAATCCCGATTGGTTGAAATTTCTGTGAACACCTTCGATGCCTCCTCTACTTTACAACGGTCCGACAGGGTTACGCTAATGTTGTCTCGTACAATCTTTTTTCTGGCACTGTTGATCTTCTGCTTGGCCTCCGTGCAGGCGCAGACGACGCATACGAATACTCCGATTGATAACATGAGCGCGGATAAAAGCTCGCCGGATTCCAGGCCCAGTATGGTCGGCTCGCCCGAAGAGGAGATGATGGCGCGGCGTGCCATCAAGTACGCTGAGAAGGAGCGGCAGGAGAATCTTTCGCGCGCGCGTGAAGCGGCGCAACTCGGCACAGAGATTCACGACAGCTTCCTCAAGAATAAAAGCCTCAGCCGTGAAGATTTAAAAAAGCTGGAGCGCCTGGAAAAAGTCACGCGAAAGATACGCAGCCAGGCCGGAGGCTCAGACGACGATGAGGAGTTAAAGGATGTGCCGCAAAAGCTGGACACGGCGCTGGCTCGCATCGCGGAAGTTTCCGAGGCGATTCACAAAGGTGTCGAAGATACGCCGCGACAGGTCGTCTCCACGGAACTCATAGAGCGCACCAACGAACTGCTCGAAATCATCAGACACATACGCACACTGACACGTTAGCCCACAATTCAAATCAGCAAGTCAAATCAGCTATGAGCCATAAACGGCAGCCACGCCACAGCCTGCGACGCTTGATTCTCAACCCTCTCATGCTGGTCACGCTCTTTCTCTTCCCCTGCTTCACACGCGCACAAAATTCTCAGGACGATGAAGTGCTACGCGTCAACACGGACCTCGTCGTGCTCAACGTCACGGTGACGGATGCGCAGGGCAACTATGTTCACGGGTTGAAGGCCGCAGACTTTAAGATTTTCGAGGACGGGCGCGAGCAGAAGGGCGACACGATTACTGGATTCAACGTCGAGGAGACTCCCTTCGCGGCTGTTCTGCTGCTGGACACTTCGGGCAGTATGGAAACGCGTTTGACCTTAGCGCGCTCGGCTGCGATTCGTTTTCTTGATGGATTGAGAGACGAGGATGTGGCGGCCATCTATCGTTTCGATGCCAAGATCGAATTAGTCCAGGATTTTTCTCCGGGCCGCGATCTCCCGCAGATGGCCTATGCGATTCGCGCCAAGGGCATGACCGCGCTCAACGATGCTATTCGCCGCGCCGCCCTTGACCTGTCAAAGCGCGAGGAAAAACGTCACGCGATTATCGTTCTCTCGGACGGCATGGACAACTTCAGCAAGGCTTCCGCGAGCAAGGCTCTGGAAAGCGCGCTGGCGGTCGGGGCGACGATTTATACGGTTGATATGTCTGCGACGGAAGGCAGCGCCTCACGCGATCATCAGAACGCCGCCGCCTTGCGCGAGTTCGCCAGCAAGAGCGGCGGGCGTTATGTGTCAAGCGCGGGCGGGCAAGCCCTGCGTGACGCCTTCAACGGCATCGTCTCCGAACTTGGCAACCAGTACACCATCAGCTACCGCCCATCGAATCGCGCGCGCGACGGACGCTGGCGCACGATTGACATCAAGCTCTCACGCCCGGACCTCAATGCACGCACGCGCAAAGGCTATCGCGCGCCCAAAGATTAGTTGAGACTGAAGAAGAGTGGTCAGCCTGATAAGAGAGAAGAACCTCAGAACATCCCCGTCGGGGATACATATGAGAGCCGTGGGCGCTGCCCACGGCTCTCATATTCTGCCCTTTCAGGGCGCGGATGGCTTTAAGATTTCGACTAAAGACCCTTATGTTGTCGCCACTCGCGGACGACATCGCTGACCGCTCGTTTATTCCCATCAACTTCAAAGTTCAAGCGTCGCATCTCTTCCGTATTAATCGAGCCGCCGAGTTGCGTGAGAACTTCCCTCGCCTGCGGCAGACGCGTAAGACTGTCCCGGCGAAAGAGCATGACGGCCTCGTAGGGCGGAAAGTAATGACGGTCGTCATCGAGTTGTTTGAGGTCGAGCGCGGAGATGAGACCATCCGTCGAATTGCCCGCGATGATGTCCACCTCGCGCGAGGCGAGCGCGCGATACGTCAGCGAGAGGTCCATCTCACGCGGTCGCCCCGCAAACTGTAGATTATATGTGCGCGCGAATCCTTCATATCCATCTGGCCGCGACATGAAATCCTGACCGAAGCCAGCGCGCCATTGAGGCGCGTGGGGCGCGACATCAGAGATGGTATGCAGGTTGAGCGCCTTTGCGTCCGCCCCGCGCACGAGGATGGCGAAGGTGTCCTCGAAGCCAAGTGGCGGGCCGACCTCAACATCAAATCGCTCGTCATATTCCCGCTTGACCTGTGCGTAAACGGCGTGCGCGTCTGTGATAGGCTTGTGCTTGAGAATCGCCATGAAGGAAGTCCCGCTATATTCCGGGTAAGCATCTATCTCTCCGGCCACGAGCGCATCGTGACAGAGATTGCCGCCCAACTCGAAACGTCTCTCGACGCGCAGGCCGCGCGCTTCGAGCGTCTGGGCCAATAATTCTCCGAGAATCACCTGCTCCGTAAAATCCTTCGAGCCGACGATCACATCCGCGCGCCCGCCGCGCCATGATGCAAGACCGCGCGAGACAGAGTAGGCTCCAATCAAGCCGACGAGCAGCGCGAGCGAGACCCACACCGCGCGTCTCAGCTTTGAAGGTCTCTCGCTCGCGGATCTAGTTTTTCGAGTTCTGACATCGAGTCTTGATTCGAGTAGCCCGATGGCCCAGTCCGCCGTCAGCGCCAGCAGCGCAGCGGGGACAGCGCCCGCGAGAATCAACGCGTTGTTATTCATACGCAGGCCGCGAAAAATATATGTGCCGAGGCCGCCCGCGCCAATCGCCGCCGCAATCGTCGCGACGCCGACGGAAATGACTGTCGCCACGCGCACGCCCGCCAGAATCACGCTCGAAGCGAGGGGGAGTTCGACCTGCCAGAGAATCTGCCTGTCCGTCATCCCCATCGCCAGCGCCGCGTCGCGCACGCTCTTATCAACCCCCTCGATGCCCGTCACGGTATTACGTATCACGGGCAGCAACGCGTACAGCACGAGCGCGACGATGGCTGTGCGCGCGCCTATCCCACCGATGAGCGGCAGCGGAATCAGAAAGCCGAAGAGGGCCAGGCTCGGTACGGTTTGCAGGATACCGGCCAATGCCAGCACGGGAGACTTCCAACGCGCGTGCCTCGTCAACAGGATGCCTGAAGGCAGCCCTATCAGGACGGCGACACTCGTGGCGATAACGACGAGCACAAGATGCTCCATCATCAACCCCAGAATCTCCCGCCAGTGGAGCGTGACAAATTCAATCACAGCGTTCATCGGATGATTGACATCAAACCGGACCAAAAATTATAGCGCTTGACAATTGAACGCAACTCTCTTCTTCGCGGCTTCTTCTTCTTCGCGCCTTTGCGCCCTGGCGAGAGCTTATCCGTAATCGTTTTCCTGCTTGCTTCAATAAGAGCGAAGCCATCTCACGCCAAGGCGCAAAGGCGCGAAGAAGACCCGAAGAAGAGAGTCGCATCTATTTGCAAGTTGTTATAAATCTTCAACTCTCAAGCGCGGCGAGAGTTTCTGCGCCGAGCCGCAGGGTCTCTATATAGGAGCGCGCGTGCTCTTCCTCTGAGCGCAGGAAACCTCCGGGCGTGTCGAGCAGGACGAGCCGCCCCGCGTGCATCAGCCCTATGCGCGAGCCGACGAGCAGAGCCTCGCGCACATCATGCGTGACGAAGACCGCAGTCTTTCCCAGTCGCGCCTGCAATTCTCTGAACTCCTTTTGCAGCGAGGCGCGCGTCAACGGGTCTAGCGCGCCGAAGGGTTCGTCCAGCAGCAGCAGCGGCGGGTCTGCGGCGAGAGCACGCGCGACGCCGACGCGCTGGCGCTGCCCCCCGGAAAGTTCATGCGGGTAACGATGCGCGAAGGATTCGGGTTTGAGGCCGACGAGTTTGAGCATCTCTTGCGCGCGCTCGCGTGTGCGTTCCCTGGTCCAATTTTCCAGTTCGGGAACGAGCGTGACGTTGCGCTCGACCGTGAAATGCGGAAACAGTCCCGCGTCCTGTATGACATAACCCGTGGTCCGGCGCAGCCGAATCGGGTCCCACTCATGCGTCGGCTTGCCCTCGACAAGCACTTCCCCGTTCGTCGGCAAGAGCAAACGATTGATGAGCCGCAGCGTCGTCGTCTTCCCGCATCCTGATTCTCCGAGCAGGACGAGCGTCTCGCCGCGCTTGATAGAAAGATTGAGGTCGTCAAGAATGGGCGCTGCCAACGCCTGCACGCTGTAGGTGACGTGGCGGAATTCGACTAGCGAATCGAGCGATGGCTCAGCTTTTTTCTGGTCCATAATAACGACTGCTCAGGCGATGCGCAGATACTCAACGACTCGACTCATCGAACCATGCCATGAGCCGTGCCAGTTGTTGAGCAGAATATCCGCCGGGCTGACTTCATCTTCCAGCACCTGCTCTTGCAGTATCTCAAGATATTTGACCTCATCCGGCGCGATTATTTCCAAACCCGCGACCGCGAGCATGACCGATTCTTTAGCCAGACTCAAGACATCAACTCCCGCTTGCCGCGCAGACAATCCTTCGCGCGCGACCTCTTCGCGCAACGCCTGCGCGTCAGCGCGGCTCAAACGAGGCGCGAGCGCGAGCGCGTTGTTGAGCGTGCCCGCATCGTACATCAAACCCTTCCAGAAGGCTTGAAGGGCGAGGGCCATCTTGAGGTTGACGCAATCTGCGCTGCGCATTTCGATGTGCTGTTTGAGACGCGCATCCGTGAAGAGCGTCGTCAGATGATCAGCCCAATCACCGAAGAGCGGTTGAATCTCGCCGCAACCAGCTTCCAGAAAATCGCCGAACTTGACGCCCGCCAGTGTATCCAGATACTGCCCCTCTCGCTGCACGAAAATCATCGGCACGTCCAGAGCGTAAGCGACAAATGAAGCGGGCGAGAACTCATCTTTGAGCGCAGGCGTTGAGAGACCCGTGCGCTCGTCATCAGTCGCCAGCCAAGCTGCGGCGCGGGTTGACTTATAACCGTTGGGGCGTCCGTTCTCGAAAGGCGAGTTGGCGAAGATGGCCGTGACGATGGGCGCGAGCCGGTTGCCGACGAGAAATTTTCTGGCGAGGTCTTCCTCCGAACCGTAGTCCAGATTCGCCTGCACGGCGCAGGTGCGGCACATCATGTCCCAGGCCCTGCGCCCGCGCGAGCCTAGATAGGGACGCATCACATCGTAACGCATCTTCGGAAACCAGCGTTGTTCTTCGATGGTCCAGAGCGGGTCAAAACCGACTGCCAGAAAGGAGAGACGGTCGCCCTCCGCGATCTCTCGCAATCTTGAAAGATAGCGGCTGACTTCACGCTCGACATCGCTCAGCCTGCGTTGCGGTGCGCCGGAAAATTCTATCTGCCCGCCCGGTTCGAGCGTCAGCCGGTTCATCTGCCCCGCGTTCACTTCGATGAGGACGCCGTCTTCGTAAACCAGATCGCTGGATGAAGGAGCAAAGCCCGCGAGCACTCTCTGGACCTGCGCGGGGTCCAGGCGCGCGAAGTCGCGCGCTTGATCGTAGCCGAATAATTCAAACTCGACGCCGCACATCCAATCCGCGAAGGGCTTTGCGCCGCGCCGCAAATTCTCTATGAACAATTGCGTCGAAGACATGGACACGGCATCCGTTAAGAGCGGAAAGAATTCTCGCCCGCTATGCTTCCGCAGACCGTCTTCATCATCCGCAGTGGCAGCGCCGTGCCCGGCCCATGGGACATCTGTCTTACTCGCGTTATCTGAGGCCATTGAGTTTCGTCCACATTTAAAAGGACCAGTAAAGCCGCGTCATCGCTTGACAGAGAGACGCTGGTTTACGTCCTCTCAGAATCCGTGGCGATGAAAAGATTGCTGCTGAACTGTCCCGCTTCATCCAGCCATGTCCGCGTACATTTGAAACCCGCGATCAATGCCAGATGTGAGAGTTCCGCGAGGGCATACTTGTGCGAATTCTCCGTGTGAATGCGTTCGCCCTCTTTAAAGACGACGCTCATCTGCAACCCGCGAATCTGGACGGATTGCGCCCGCTTGCTCAGGATGTATATTTCGATGCGTCCCTCTGTCTCATCATAGAGCGCGACGTGTTTGAAAGAGCGCAGGTCGAAGTCCGCGTCGAACTCTCTGTTGATGCGCGCGAGGACGTTCAGGTTAAAGGCTGCGGTGACTCCGAGCGCATCATCATACGCGGCTTCGAGCACGCGCGCATCCTTCTTCAAATCCGCGCCGAGCAAAAGCGCATCGCCCGCGCGCAGGACGCCTTGTCTCAGGGCGCGCAGGAAACGCTGCGCTTCGTCTCGCTCGAAGTTGCCGATGTTAGAGCCTAGAAAAAGTGAGAGAACGCGGTCGCCGTCTGCCACGCTTTCGCGCAGGCGTGTGAGCGCGCCGTCGTAGTCGCTCGCATAGGCCGCGATGCGCAGCGTGGGAAAGGATTGCAACAGCACGCGCGCGCTTGTCTCCAACGCAGAGGCGGAAATGTCCACGGGGATGTAGAGCAAATCCGGCTGTTGTTTCAAGAGCGCTTCGATGATGAGTTTGGTTTTGACGGCGCTCCCGCTGCCGAGTTCGAGCAGGGTGATGCGCTCGCCGCCGACCGCCTCTACAATCTCTGAGGCGTGACGCGCGAGTATCTCGTCCTCCGCGCGCGTCAGGTAATATTCGGGCAAGAGGCAAATGGCATCGAAGAGTTGCGAGCCGAGTTGGTCGTAGAAATATTTCGGCGGGAGATGTTTGCGCTCCGTGGAAAGTCCTTCGCGCACGTCGCTGGCGAAATCTCCTTCGGCGTCTGTCAACGCGCGACCCAGCCGATAGATGCTGAGACGGTCTGTGGAAATATCCGTGGTCGCGGGCTGCACTCTTCGTTTTCCTTCTTCCGTTTTCAACCGATGCGTGGCGACGAAGCTTTCTCAACATACTACTTGCTTGACTAGAGAGGTTCTCAATTGAGTGTCCGGAACAAGGCGTTCACCACCGCAGACACAGAGAGCACAGAGGACTCACAGAGAAGAAGATTCAATAACTCTGTGCATCCTCTGTGTCCGCTGTGTCTGCGGTGGTGAATAACTCTTTCCATACATTCAACTGTAATCTGCTCTAAATCACTGCTCGTCCGGCGAACGCTGCTATAATAGCTCAACGGATTTCATTATCAACACACGCTGGCGTGTACTTTATGTTACGAACGAAGAAATCCGTGTCACGATGAGAGACTTTTGTGCGCGGGGAGTATCAATCGAAGATGGCTTTGAATGAGCAGGCGACAGTGATTGCGGACATGATGTCGGAGGCGCGTGCCGACACGTTACGGATTTTTGATCTGGTGCGCGATGAAGCGGACCTGCATCAAAGCCCCGGCGGGGGCTTTCGCCCTGTCATCTGGCATCTGGCGCACATAGGCGTCTTCGAGTCCTACTGGTTACTCCAACGCATCGCGGGCGAGAACGCGCCCGACGAGCGATACGAACGCATCTTCGACCCCATCAAGACTCCGAGGGAGGAATCCACAGACCTGCCTTCAAGGCGCGAGATGGAGGGATATTTGACGCGCGTGCGAGAGGGCGCGTTGCGCTGCCTGGAACGTTTTGACTTCGATGAGGCGGACCCTTTGCGGCGCGACGGTTACATTTTTCATCTCGTCCTCGAACATGAACGCCAGCACCAGGAGATGCTCGCCTATCTACAGCACATGCTCGACCCGGCGAAGAAAATTGGTCCAGTAACTCCGCTGTCCACGGTTGACACTAAGAGCGCGGCGGGGAGCATGGTCGAAGTGCCCGCAGGATTTTTCGAGATGGGTTCGCGCTGGGAATCCTTCGCTTACGATAATGAATTACCGGCCCAGGATATGTTCTTGCCCGCGTTCGAGATTGATCGTCTCCTGACGACCAATGAAGAGTTCGCGCGTTTTATAGAGGCGGGCGGGTACGAGCGGCGCGAATTCTGGAGCGATGAAGGCTGGACCTGGCGCGTTAAAGAAAATTGGACCAGCCCGCTTTACTGGCGACGGGTTGATGGTCAATGGCTCTTGCAGGCGATGTTTGAAGACGGTCCGATGCGACCGGCGCATCCGGTGACGGGCGTGAGTTGGTACGAAGCCGAAGCCTACGCGAAATTCGTCAAGAAGCGTTTGCCCACGGAGGCCGAGTGGGAGAAGGCCGCCTCATGGGATGCAATGTTGAATCGCAAGCGACGCTTCGCCTGGGGCGACGAAAATCCCGGACCAATTCATGCCAACTTCGGCAACCGTTTCTGGGGCACGACAGCCGTGGGAAGTTTCCCTGCGGGCGCGTCCTCCTACGGCTGCCTGGATATGACTGGGAACGTCTGGGAGTGGACGGGCGACCCATTCCTCGGTTATCCGAATTTCGAGCCGTTCCCGTATCCGGAATATTCGGAGATATGGTTCGACGGCGACCATCGCATCCTCAAAGGCGGCTCTTGGGCGACCGCTACATCAGTGCTGCGCACTTCTTTTCGCAACTTTTTCCGCAGGCACTTCCGCATCGCCTTCGCTGGCATTCGCTGCGCGAGCGATGTTTAGAGTTCAGTTCAAAATCAGCCACAGAGACACAGAGGCACAGAGATGAACAATAGATGGATTGAATAATATTGGACCTATTTTCCTATCTCTGTGTCTCTGTGCCTCTGTGGCTATGCTTTGGTCTTGAACTTCGACATCGTCCCGACGCCGACGGCCTTCCTGATTTTTCTCATCATCTCGCCGCTCATCGCACGCGCCTTGTCCGCCCCTTCCGAGAGCACGCGGTCCACGTACGTCCTGTCTTCCATCAAGGCGTTATACTTCTCCCTCGCTTCGCTGAAGGTCCTGTCGAGCAGTTCAAATAGTTCCTGCTTAATCTCGCTGTAGGCCAGACCGCCCTGTTGATAGCGGCGGTGAGTCTCTTCAATCTCAGCGGCAGAGGCAAAGTAACGATAGATGGCGAAGACGTTATCCTGGTCAGGGTCTTTCGGCTCGTCCGGTGTTTTGGAATCCGTGACGATACGCATGACGCGTTTGCGCAGTTGGTTTGAGGGCAGAAAAATCTGGATCGTATTATCGTAATTCTTGCTCATCTTCCGCCCGTCGAGACCGGGGATGGTCATCAACTCTTCGTTTATCAGGGGTTCGGGCAGCGTGAGAATATCGCCGTAGTTATTATTGAAGCTCTCCGCAATATCGCGCGCGATTTCGACGTGCTGTTTCTGGTCCAATCCGACGGGCACGACATGGCTGCCGAAGAGTACAATATCCGCTGCCATCAAGACCGGATAATTGAAGAGGCCCGCGTTGATGCCTTCATCCGCAGGCTTTCCGCTCTCTATGTTTTTCTCCACCGCAGACTTATAAGCGTGCGCGCGATTGAGCAGCCCCTTGGCAGTGAAGCAGGAGAGAATCCACGCGAACTCGAATAACTCTGGGATGTCGGACTGCCTGTAGAAGATGACCTTTGATGGGTCAAGGCCGAGGGCAAGCCATGTACAGGCCACTTCGTAAGAGAGTTCGTTGAGCCGCCTGCCATCCCTGACGGTCGTCAGGGCGTGGTAATCGGCTATAAAATAGAGCGCCTGATATTCCTGGGCCAATTCGATGGCGGGTTTGATAGCGCCCAGGTAGTTACCTATATGTGGAGTGCCGGTAGGCTTGATGCCGGTCAGAGACTTCTTTTTCATCGCTTATCTTGAAAGCACATCGCAGAGTCAAAAAAAAATAATTTCGAGGTTGTCGGTCGCACGATTGATTGTATGGACGAAATGTGCGATTAGCAAATGCGCGGTTGACTCGGTTGGCGTGTGCTCTGCTTCAAAGGAAACCACCGGGCACGCCGCGACGTATAAAGCGCGGACGGGTACATTGTGCGACGCGCAAGAGGTCATCAGGATGGGGTCAACAAATCTCAGCGGGCAGGTGCTCGACGAAAAGTATCAAATCGAAAGACCGCTGGGCGAGGGCGGGATGGGCGCTGTCTATCTCGCCACACATCTGGGGACGGCTCGCCCCGTCGCGGTCAAAGTCATCGTCCCAAGATTCATGAAGCAGGATGAGTTCGTCGAACGCTTCAAGCGTGAGGCGCGTGCCGCCGGGCGCTTGCGCCATCCGAATGTCGTGGACGTGACGGACTTCGGCTTCGCGCGTGTCGGAGCGGAGCGTGTCGCCTATCTCGTGATGGAATATCTGGACGGATGCACGCTGGCGGAAGTTCTCTCGGAAGAGAAGCGTCTCCCGCTCAACTGGGTCGTGGATATTCTGGAGCAGGCTTGCTCCGCGCTTGACGAGGCGCACCAGCAGGGCATCATACACAGGGATTTAAAGCCGGATAATATCTGGCTTGAACCGAATCGTCGCGGCGGCTATACGGTCAAGGTACTTGATTTCGGCATCGCCAAGCTGGCCGACACGCGCCCGCAGGAAACTTCGTCCGGCGCTGGCTGGACCAATTCCAGAGAGTTGGCCCAATCCTCTTCGCTCCCGTTCAAAGCCATCGGTCGCGCCATCTCTTCCAACCCTTCGCCCTCTTCGAGCGAGAAGCCGCGCGTCTCTGCTCCACAAGAAATCAAAGCCGCTTCTCAAGCGCACGCAGATGCGGAATCATCCGAGGCCGCGACGCTCTTGCAGCCCGCGCCTACAACCAGCGAAGCGGCGACCATCACGGACGGGGCCGGTGCAGCAGAGGCCGCGACTCAATTGATTCCCGACACGACGGACGAATCAGGAGCGGAAGCACCTACCCAGTTGATTCCCGCAGATGCCGCGTTGGAAGATGGCACGCGTCTGCTTGGGCATCGCACGACGGACGGAGAGCACTCGCCGCTCACCGCTTCGGTTGAGGGCCTCACGCGCGTCGGCTCTATCCTTGGCACGCCGCTTTATATGTCGCCGGAGCAGTGTCGCGGAGAAGCCTCCGATGCTCGCTCTGACATCTACAGTCTGGGCGTCATAGCCTATCAGATGCTCTCAGGCGAGATGCCCTTCAAGGGCGATCTTTCAAGCATCATGAAGCAGCATCTGGAAGCGACGCCTCAGCCGTTCAAAGACAAGCGAGTGCCGAAGAAGGCGGGAGAGTTAATCCTGTCCGCGCTGGCGAAGAATCCTGATGAGAGGCCCGCGACCGCCGCCGGATTTTCCAGCGCGCTGCGCGCCCATTCGGAAGGCGCGGGCACGCTCCTGCGTCGCGCCCTGACGCTCTACAGCGAACACTTGCCGACCTTCCTGCGTCTGGCGCTCATTATTTACTCACCCTTAATCGCCCTCAATCTCCTGGAGGTCGTTAACAACCTGATTAACGCGCGCCAGCTTATGCCGCATGTGCTGGCGATGATACTGGGCGTCGGATTCGCCATCACGTCGGCCCTCTGCGCCTTCATCACGGCCTCCGTCAACATCGGCGTCACCACTCGACTGGTCACGCAATTATTCGCCGCGCCGCTCCGCCCCTTACATCCGCGCTCGGCCTTCGCGGTGCTCAAGCGACGGCTGCGCCCCATCCTCTCGACCACCTTATGGGTCAGTTTCCTGACCATGCTCGGAGTCATCCTCGGCATCATTCCGGGTTTGATTGTGATGGTCAACTATTCGCTCCTTACTTCCGTCCTGATGATGGAGGATAAGCGCGGGCGCGCGGCCATGAGACGCGCCAAGGAGTTGTCAAAGCGGTCCCGGCGCACAGTCCTGACGGTCGTCTTCATCCAACTGTTCGCCCCGATTCTGACTTCGATTGCGGTCGCGCTGCTCATCCGCGCCATCCTCATCGCGCTCGAAATCAAGGGCAGCAAGGTCAACGCCTTCAGCACCCTTTACCAGATTACCTTCCTCCCCATCACCATCTTCATAGGCTCCTTCGGCGCACTCTTAACCGCCCTCCTCTATATCAAGATGCGCCAGGCCGGAGGCGAAACGCCCAGAGAAGCCCTCGGCCAATTTGAAGAAGACGAACTCCCGCGCCACAACTGGCAACTACGCATGCGCGAACGCTGGCATCTCCCGACGAGATCAGGTAAGAGCGGAGGCTAGAGGCTAGGAAGAGAGGCTAGAGGTTAAAGCTTAGAGGCTGGTCAAGAAGATGTCTTTGACCAGTCTCTAACCTCCAGCCTCTAGCCTCTGCCCTTCAGATGCTCGTCAGGTTGCGCGCCTTCTCCTTGTGGCGTTCGATGGCGAGTTGGATGAGGCGGTCTATGACGCGCGGCATGGGGAGGCCCGAAGCTTCCCACATCTTGGGGAAGCCGGAGGCGTCTGTGAGGCCCGGCATCGTGTTCAGTTCGTTGATGAGCAGTTGATGAGTGTCGCGCGTTAAGAAGAAGTCCACGCGCGCCAGTCCTGAGCCGTCCACGGCTTGAAAAGCACGCGCCGCCATTTTCTGAATGCGCGTCGTGAGGGGTTTGTTAATCTTCGCCGGGACGACGAACTCGACGTGGCCCGTGCCCGCGTACTTCTCCGTGTAATCAAGAAATTCGGCGGCCTTATTATGGACCACATATTCGCCGGGCAGGCTCGCTTCCGGCTCGTCGTTGCCCATCACGGCGCATTCAATCTCGCGCGCGTCGAGTCCCTCTTCGACGATCATCTTGCGGTCGTAATGCGCGGCCAGTTCGATGGCGCGGGCCAGTGATTCCTTATCCGTAGCCTTCGAGACGCCCACGGACGAACCCAGGTTGGCGGGCTTGACGAAGCACGGATAGCCTATCTCTCGCGCCACGCGTCGCACCAGGGCGGCCCCGTCCGTCTCCCATGCGGAGCGCAGGAACCATGTGTATTTGCAGATGGGCAAACCCGCGTCACGAAAGAGAGATTTCATCGTCACCTTGTCCATCCCGCTCGCGCTCGCCAGCACGCCACAGCCCACGTATGGCACGCCCTTCATTTCCAGCAAGCCCTGTATCGTCCCGTCTTCACCATAAGTCCCGTGCAGGACCGGAAAGACTACGTCGAGCGGCTGCGACGGCAATAATTTCTGGTCCGCATCGAGCGTCACCATTTCGCGTCCCGCAGGGTCCGCGATTCTTTGCAGAGAGGTCGTGACCGCGTTCAAAAAATCCGCCACCGCAGACGGTATCACCTGCGTCTCATCAACCAGAGCGCGGTCCCCACTTTCCAACAGCCCGTCAGGCTCCGGCTGCAATCGCCACTCACCATCTTTCGTAATAGCGATGGGCACGACTTCATACTTCCTCTGGTCCATCGCCCCAATCACAGACCGCGCCGAACGGATAGAGACCTCATGCTCTCCCGAACGCCCGCCAAAGATGACCCCGACACGCAGTTTTCTCTTCATAAACAAAATAAGTCAGGAGTCAGAGAGTCATGAGTCATGGTCAAAAGCTCAAAGCAAGTTCTGGTTTTTGACTCTAGACTCCAGACTCTCTGACTCCTGACTGTCTTAAAGGATTGTCTTCCCCAGCGCGGATAAAATAAGTTCGACGCCGAGTTCGGCTGTCCGGTTATTACTGTCGAGCGCGGTGTTTATCTCGACCACTTCAAAGGAACACATGCGGCCCGCCTCCGCGATTTTTTCCATCGAGAGATGCGCTTCGCGATAGGTCAGACCGCCGCGCACGACCGTCCCGGACCCCGGCGCATCGCCCGGATCGAGCGCGTCCACATCCAGCGTCACGCAGTAACCGCCCGTCGCGCGCGAGGCAATCTCTATGGCTTCGTCCATGCAGGCGCTCATCCCTCGCTCGTCTATCTCGCGCATGGTGAAGAAGCGTATGCCTAAGCGACGGATTAACTCTCGTTCGCCCGCGTCAACATCCCGCGCGCCCAGATGAGCGCAGAAACGCGGGTCCAGCTTCGGAGCAAAGCCAGCGACGTTCGTCAACTCCGGCGCACCGTAACCGAAGAGCGCAGAGAGCGGCATCCCGTGTACGTTACCTGATGGCGAAGTCTGAGGCGTGTTCATGTCCGCGTGCGCGTCGAACCAGATGAGGCCGATTGATTCGTTGCGCTCGCGGTAATGAGAGGCGACTCCGGCAATCGAACCGATGGCGATGGAATGATCGCCGCCCAACACGATTGGCAATTCACCATCCAGCAGAATTTTCTTCACTTCTCCCGCCAACTCTTCGCAGACGGCGGCAATCTCCGAGAGGTGTTTGATGCCGGGACATGGATTAATCGCCGGGTCAATAAATGGAATGCGCAGATTGCCGAGGTCGCGCACTTCATAACCGAGTTGCGCGATGCGCGGGTTAAGACGCGCCACGCGCAGCGCCGCCGGTCCCAGGTCAACTCCCGCCGTCCCGCAACCGTAGCCGAGCGGCACGCCAAGAATACTGACACGACGGCCCGCGCCCGGACGCTCCGGTTTGATAACCTCTGGCTGTTGTTCTATAACTGCTTCCTTCATAAAAATAATGTTCACTTTCCGGCGGCCTTAACCTCCCAGATTGATATTGAACCCGCCCCCGCTGCCGCCAGATTGAGAGGGAAAGAAAGGCTTGAGCAGCCCCGCGAAGGCTTGCAGGTTGCGCGTCTGGATGAGTATTTCTCCCGGACCGGAAAACTCCGCGACGATGCCCTCGCCGCTCATCATACTGCGGAAGAAACCCGCCGCCGCCTTCCTCAAAGTGTACTGCGTCGTGCCCTCCCAAGCGACTAAGTGTCCCGTGTCAACCACGTATCTCTCGCCCGCCTGCAAGCGCTTGCGATGAATCGCGCCGAACGAAGAGATGAGCAGCAAGCCCGCGCCCGTCACCTGCAAAACGAAGAGACCCTCGCCGCCGAAGAAAGACTTGGCCCCGCCCCACTTGGTATCCACCGTGAGGCTCGCATCACCCGCCAGGTAAGAGCTTGATTGCACGTAGAAGACCTGATTATTCAACTCCAACCCGGCGATGTCTCCGGGCGCGCCCGGCGCGAGCGTCACTTCGCCCGGCCCGCCCCGCGCCGTGAAGGTAGAGACAAACGCGGACTCGCCGCCAGCCGCGCGCTTGATGGCTCCCATCAGCCCGCCTTTCATCTGCGCCTGCAATTCTATGTTGGCCGACATTGAGACCATCGCGCCAGCTTCGGCCAGGATTGATTGTTCCGGTTGCAGTTGGACCACCGCGAGCGAGAACGAAGGTTGATGCAGAACTTCCCAGAGATACCCGCGTCCCTGCCCGCTCCCATCCTGGTCCAGATTAATTCCACGACCACCCTGCGCCGCGCTGTTTGAAGGCGGCGGCGGGATGTTGGCTGGCGGCTGGCTGGCTGGCTGCGACTGTGCGATGCGAAATCCGCACGCGCCGCAAAACTGTGCATTAGGCATCAGGGATGCGTTGCACTGTGGACAATTCATAAAGTGACTCCCTTGGATTTTTCTCGAATAATCGCGACGGCCTCTTCCGGCGTTTGTGCGAAGTCCAGAACGGAGACATCCTTCTCGCTGACGACCAGATATTCCTGCCACGCACGCACGACGGGCGGCCAGCAATCACCCAGCAGCACTAAGGGCCGCGTCTCTATGACGCCCGTTTGCAGTTTATTCCAGACGAGCGAGACCTCCGTCACCGTGCCCATCCCGCCACGCAGCGCGACGAATCCCACCGAACGAATAATCAAGTGTTGCAGGCGTTCATAAAAATGCGCGGTCGCCACCTTGTCCGTGAGAAAGCGATTAGGCTCAGCCCGGAACTGATTCATGACGATGCCGAGCACGCGCCCGCCCTTTTCGCGCGCCCCGCGACTGGCGGCCTCCATCACGCCCAGATAGCCGCCCGTGCAAATCGTATAGCCAGCCAACGCCAGCAATTCCCCGACGCGCTGCGCCTCCGCATACTCAGGGCACGCGGCATCACATCTTGAGCCGCCGAAGATCGTCACAATCCGTTCTTGTCCGTCACTCATAATCTCACACTGGCAAAGAGTCTGGAGTCTCGGAGTCGTGAGTCAGGAGTCAAAAGCAGTTGCTTCAACTTTCAACTTACCTTCAACTTAAAACTTGAGATTGAGACCTTGAACTTCAAACCTGAAACTTGAAACCTTCTTCCGACTCGTGACTCTCAGACTCCCGACTCTCCTATGGTTTGATGCGATAGAGCATACGCGGGAAAGGGATCGTTTCGCGGACGTGTTCGATGCCGCACATCCAGGCCGTGCAGCGTTCGATACCCATCCCGAAGCCCGCGTGCGGGACGCTGCCATAACGTCGCAGGTCCAGATACCAGTCGAAGGCTTCTTCCGGCAGTTGATGCACGGCGATCTGTTCGCGCAGGAAATCCAGCGAAGTCGCACGCTCGCCCCCGCCTATAATCTCGCCGTATCCTTCAGGGGCCAGCACGTCTACGCCGAGCGCCAGTTCAGGCCGCGCGGGGTCACGCGCCATGTAGAAAGCCTTGACCTCTGCCGGGTAATGATGGACCATTACGGGCCTCTCAAACTTGCCCGAAATGTAGGTCTCGTCGGGCGCGCCGAAGTCTCCGCCCCACTCAAATTTGTGTTCCATCTCGCCGCGCTCATGTCCCTCCTGGAGAATTTTGACGGCCTCATCATAATGCACGCGCGGGAAGGGCGGCACGATCTGTTCCAGTTTCGCCGGGTCGCGTTCCAGGACCTTTAATTCTTCCCGGCGCTGGTCCAGGACGCGCGCGGCGATGTTTGAGAGAAAGCGTTCGCACAAATCCATCACGTCGTCGAGCGTCGCATAGGCTATCTCCGGCTCGACCATCCAGAACTCCGTCAGGTGTCGGCGCGTCTTGGATTTCTCGGCGCGAAAGGTTGGCCCAAAGCAGTAGACTCTGCCGAGGGCGGCGGCGGTCGCTTCGTTATAAAGCTGGCCCGACTGCGTGAGATAAGCCTTCTCATCCTCGAAATATTCGACCTGGAAAAGATTAGTCGTTCCTTCGCAGGCGTTGGGCGTAAAGATGGGCGCGTCGCAGAGCGTAAAATTGTCGTTATCCAGAAAATCACGCACGGCCTTAACGACCGTCGCGCGCACTTTCAAGATGGCGTGCTGGCGTCTTGAGCGCAGCCACAGGTGGCGATGGTCCATCAAAAATTCCGTGCCGTGTTCCTTCGGCGTAATCGGATAATCTTTCACATCCTGGACCACCGTGGCGTCGCTCACGTCCACCTCGTACCCGCCCGGCGCCCGCTCATCGGCACGCACACTGCCATTCACGGTGAGAGCGGATTCCTGGCCCAGCCCCTTGAGAGAATCCCAGACCTCCTCCGCCACGCTCTTCTTAAAGACCACGCACTGCACGATGCCCGTGCCGTCGCGCAGTTGTAGAAAAAGCAGTTTGCCGCTTGAACGAAGACTATAGAGCCACCCCTTGAGAATCACCTCTTCGCCCGTATGCTCGGATAATTGGTTGATGTATGTTTGCATATCTAAATAAGTCCAGAGTCCAGAGTCAGGAGTCAGGAGTCATAAGAGAAAAGCTTTGACTCATGACTCCAGACTCATGACTCTGGACCTGGGTTTATCTCATCTCCGATGCGCGCCTTGATGGCGCGGCGCAGGGCCGGGAAGCGGTTGAGCCACTCGGCGGACTGCAAGACGATCTGGAACGCGGGTCGAATAAACCGCGCGTAAGTTTCACCGCGCCCGCAGGCGGCGGTTTGATACGAGAAAGTGCCGATGGCTTTGAGATTCCGCTGGACCGTCATCAAGCGAAATTCATAAGCGAATTCATCCGGGTCAAGAAAATCAAGCCCGTGCCTGCGTCGCTCGTCCAGGAAATAGAGCCTGTGCGCGCGAATCTCCGCCAGCGAGGGCGGCTCGTGCTGGCGGTCCAAAAGCAGCGAGACCAGATCATAGCTCGCCGGTCCCATGCGCGCATCCTGATAGTCAATAATACGCAGACGGTTTTTATCATCCAGGATGAGATTCGCCGCGTGGTAATCACGATGACAGAGGACGCGCGGGCGCGCGGCGAGTTCGGCGGAGATGTCGTTCATCTCTGCCTTCAACTCTGCGGCCTCTCCGTGCGAGAGTTTTTCGCCGCGCAGGCTGCCAAAATAATGATCCATGAAAAAGTGTAGCTCCCAGGCGAGCTTCGCTTCGTCAAAGGCGAGGCGGCTGGAGATGGATTTGAGTTCAGAAGCCTTGTTCGTCGCCGCCTGGACCTGCGCGATGAGGCTGATGGCCTGCTCTTTATATGCCTCGCAAGCCTCCTCCGTGGCCGATTCATAAACTCTATAAAGCTGGCGGTCGCCCAGGTCTTCCTGCACGATGATGCCGCTCTGCCCGTCAACATCCAGGATCAAAGGCACTGGCAAACTGGCCGCGTTGAAGAGCCTCGTGACATCCAGAAACGGGTGAAAGTCCGGGTCGAAAGGTTCTGGGTAGACGGCGGCGATGGCCTTGCCTGATTTCCAGGGAACGCGGAAATAGAGACGCGTCGAAGCATCCGGCGTCAACTCTATAATGTCATCAACTTCCGCCCCCAGGATTCTGTTGAGATATGTCCTGAGACGCTCGCGCGGCGGCGAGGCGAAAGCGTTCGAGCCTGTTTGCGAAGATGTCACCATGCGACGGTCAGACAGAGTTGGAGCCAGCATCATTTGATAATGCGGCGGGACGAACTACTCAAAATGCGCCCCGCCGTTTTGCGATTCATCGAATGACAGGATTGTATCATTGCGGTAGTGGCACGACAAAGTTGGCCCCGCGCACAAAGCCCTTGAGCGCCTTGGGCGGCGGCTCGCTCCCCAAGACGAGATCCGCGCGCACGACCGCAGCGTTCTCTATGACTTCAAACGCGCCGATGCTGACGCCCTCCCCGATGACTGCCCGGCGCACGCGTGCCCCCGCCTCGATTGAGACATGGTCCCAGAGGATTGAATCGCGCACGTTTGCATCAACAGAGACTTGGCAGGATGCTCCCGCCGACACGTCGCGCCCTTCTGCCTTCAGCAACGCGAGGCTGATGTCGAGGTAACGAGGAATCGTCGAAAGCTCGTACCACATTTCATCTGAAATATGCGCGGCGATGAGTTCACCCTTTGCGATGGCTGGCTGGTAAACGTGCGGCACAAAATCCGACGCGACGCCGCGCGGAATGAAATCAAAAATGCGCGGCTCAAGAATGTGTATGCCCGTGAACATCAACGGCGAATTTATTAATGGGGCATTCATCAACGCCGAGTCCGTCTCTGCCGCATCCATCAATGCTGCATCATTCTTAACTTCCGATGTCGCATCGTTCTTATCTTCAACAGCCCCGCTTTCATCCTTATCTCTAAGAGTCGCGCCTTCCACATGATTATCGAAGGAAGCCGCTGGCTTCCTTCCGGCGTTATCGGACGCCTGGGTGGGCATCTCGCCGAAATTACTGATGAGGCCGTCATGTGTTTCCACGACGCTGAAGCGTTCGCGCGCAGGATTTGGACGCAGGACCAGGGTCGCCAGCGCGCCCTTGCGCCTGTGCGTCGCAAGGGCCGCCGTGAGGTCTATGTCCGTGACGATTTTACCGTTGACGACGATGAAGGTCTCGCCTTCGAGCAAGTGACGCGCGTTGTCCAGAGCGCCGCTCGTGCCCAGGATGTCTAGCTCTTCGACGTATTCCAGATGCACGCCGAAGCGGCTGCCGTCGCCGAGGGCTGCGCGCACGGAGTCTGGGCGATGATGCAGGTTGACGACCACTTCGCGGCACTCGTTGCGCGAGAGATATTCCGCGACATAGCCGACGAGCGGGCGGCCCAGAAAAGGAATCGCGGGTTTCGTCCGGTCAATGGTCAAAGGCCAGAGCCGCGTGCCGTATCCGGCAGCGAGTATCATCGCGCGCATGATGGTTCCCCTGAAGTTAATGGATAGATGATATGAGGATTTGCAAGCTTCGCCAAGCGCAGAGTCTGCCTCTGCCCTTTGGAAGATTGCTTGATGAGGTGCGCGTTAATCTGAATCAAACGGCCTGCGAGGCATCGCGCATGACGAGGTCAAACGTGCCGGGCGCGACCTTGCGAAAGCGACCGTTGCGATTGAGTGAGACGGCGATGCTGATGGTCGGATTGTGGCCTGTGAAATTAAAGCCGCCTTCGAGCAGTTGATTATAAATCTCGTTGACGTGAAGCGGTGCGCCCGCTTCCCTGAGCAGCATGGTCGTAGCCTGCGGAATAGTCCTGTCCTGAAACCTGTTGCTGCGAACCTCTACGTTATTACGCACGGGCGGAATATCATGATGAGGCAAGACGGGGCGCGGGGCATACGCGTTCTTGGCTGCGTCCTGGCGCATGGCGGCCTCAATCTCAAGGTCCGTCGGAGTCTGGACCGTTGAAGAAGTGTTGGCGCTGAGGACGGACGAGAGCAGGCGCATGATGGCGGCTTCGGTCTGGCCCGTGAGGTTATCCATCTCGTTGAGTTCGGCACGCACAGTCTCCGCCTCCGCCTCAAGTTCCGCGAGGCGTGCGGCGAGGCGCGTGCGCGCGGCCCGCGTCTGTCGCAGGCTCTGCTCAAGCGTGGAAATAAGATTTTCGTTAGCCATCTTCTTTATCTCGGATTATTCGATGGCGGATTTCGGATTTGGGATTGCGGATTGAAAGACAAAGCATCAATGGCTTCAACCCGTTCGTTAATCCGCAATCCGCAATCAGAAATCCGCAATCGTCTCACCTGTCTCTTTCGATGATGTAGGTCGGGAGCGAGCGCAGGGCGTCGCTGTATTCCGAAGCTGGCAGCGCATCGAGGGCCGTGCGCGCCGCTTCCGCGTATTCGTATGCACGCTCGTGCGCACGCGTGAGAGCGCCCGTGCGTTCGACCGCACGCAGCAGCGTCTCGCGCGTCATGTGCTGGTAGCTGCCTTCACGCATGATGATTTGCACATCTTTGTGGATGCCGGAGTCCTCTTCCAACAGGTAGATGAGCGGCAGCGTGAGCTTGCCTTCGAGCAGGTCAACGCCCGCAGCTTTCCCCAGGACTTCGTCCGTCACGGTAAAATCCAGCAGGTCGTCAATCAATTGAAAAGCGGTGCCAAGATTTATCCCGTAATCGCGCAAGGCGCGTTGTTGCGGCGTTGTCGCCCCGCCCATGATGGCCCCGATTTCGCAGCAGGCGCTAAAGAGAAAGGCGGTCTTGCGTTGCAAAATATCGAAGTACTGTGCCTCCTTGATGTCCGTCATGCCGAGCAGGGTCAGTTGCAGCAATTCGCCTTCGGTCATCTTTCGCGTGACGGCTGTGAGGATGTCAAGGATGGGCAGAGAACGCTCCGCGAGGCTGGTCTCAAAAGCGGACATGTAGAGCCAGTCGCCCATCAAGACGGCCGTCTGGTTGCCGAAACGCGAGTTGATGGAGGGACGATTGCGACGCATCTCCGCGTTGTCAATAATATCGTCGTGGACCAGCGTCGCCGTGTGCAGAAATTCCATGACGGCGGCCATGCGTATGGAGTTGTGACGAGCCGCCTCGCCTCCGACGGCATAGTTCGCCAGGATGGTCAGCGCCGGGCGCACGCGCTTGCCGCCAGAAGCGCGCAGGTAATCGCCCAGGTAAGCGATGACCTGAATATTCGAGCGAGCCTGTCGCTCAAATTCGATCTCCACCTGGGCTAACTCCTCAGCGATGAGGCTGAAGATACGCCGCGCCGAAACTTGCGGATCCTCCACGGCGGCTGTGTGACTCGACTGCTGCATAATGTTAGAGGCTGGAGACTTGAGGCTGGAGACTGGAAAGACCGTTGTTGATTATCCTAGTC
>DASYML010000088.1:0-10295 GCA_036009045.1 Pyrinomonadaceae bacterium | reverse complement strand
TTGCAGCAATTGCAGGAGGAGCAGCGCGATCATCGGCGATATATCGAACATGCCGACCGTTGGAATGAGACGGCGAAACGGGCCGAGCACCGGTTCCGTCACGAGAAACAGAAAACGCATGATGGGATTGGTATAGTTCGTGCTCCAGGAAAAGATGACGCGCGCCATGATACAGAGGCTCATCAGCGCGAGCACGCCGAACAGTATGCTGCCAATCAAAGAGACGGGACTGCCGGTCATCACGCGCAGGATAATCAGCCTCATCGTCCCCAGCACATTGCCGATTAATGTCAACGTCAACCAGCCGAGCAGCGCCGCTATCAGAATCGTCACGAGGGGAGCGAATTTCGCGTTGAAGCCGAAACCCACCAACTTGCCGCGCACCGGATTGACCAGCGGATCGCTCCACTTGCGCACCGTCAGCGCGAGCCAGCTAAACGGATTGAGGTCCGCGTAAATGACTATCAAACGCAGGACCATTAATGCGATGACCGCAGTGATAATCGCCACCACCGCGTAATTAAAGAAGATGGAGAGTAGTTCGATGACTTCCATAAAATTCTTCTGTCAACAATTCAATCTCAAGAGCAGAAGCGAAGCTGTCATCAACCCGCAAGCTGCTCAACCGACCGCTGGACGCGCGCCGAAGATGGCCGTCCCGACTCTCACCATCGTCGCGCCCTCTTCAATCGCCACTTCAAAGTCGTGGCTCATCCCCATCGAAAGCTCTCCGCGCCCTGGACCAAAAATTCCCTTGGACGCGAGCGCGTCTCGCAATTCTCGCAGGCGACGAAAGTATGGCCGCGCGAGTGCCGCGTCCTCAAAGAACGGCGGCAGCGTCATCAAGCCCGACAGGCGCAGGCGCTCGCAAGCGGCCACGGCTTCCACCATGCGCGGCAACTCATCTTCGTCAACGCCGGACTTAGTCTCTTCGCCAGCCAGATCAACTTGAATCAGGACCGGCAATGCTGCGCGCGAAGCCTCCGCGCATAAATGGTCCAGCCTGCGCGCGAGCGAGGCCGAATCCAGAGAATGAATGACATCAAAGAGCGCCACGGCGCGACGCGCCTTGTTCGCCTGGAGGTGGCCTATGAGATGCCAGCGAGCGCGCTCGCGTCCCACCAGAGTAATCTTCGCATCCGCCTCCTGCACGCGATTTTCGCCGAGGTCCGAGACGCCAGCCGCTATCGCGCGTTGTAAAATTTCCGGCGGATGCGTCTTACTGACGGCGATGAGCGTCAAGTCTTCCGGCGCATGCCCGCAACGCTTAGCGCTCGTCGCTATGCGCTGCCGCACAAGCGCCAGTCGCTCCGCCAATCCTTCCGGGCCAATCTCTGTTTGAGACATCATTTGACGCGATTAAAAGTTAAGAGAGAACTATAACAACGACCCGCGCAAGCAAGCAACCGCATCAGCGTCCGGCCCTCTTCAATGACCGTCAAAGGCATCGGATGCGCCATTCCAGAACGCACATCAGGGCTTCCGAAGGCTTGCTTGACAGGAGTTCCGCCGCGCCCGTATATTCGAGACGGATAGGCAAGGACGCGGATGTGGCGGAACTGGCAGACGCGCAGGTCTCAGAAGCCTGTGATGGTGACATCGTGGAGGTTCGATCCCTCTCATCCGCATTTTCAAAACAGCAAGGGCGAGCCACATCAAAGGCTCGCCCTTCTTCTGTTTCGCGTGCTGACATCAATCATCAATTAATGGATTCCGAAATGTTCTCGGTTTGTTGCGCTCCCTGTCCGGTTGAGACCAGTAGCGGCTGCTCTTCGTAGAGCGTGGAATCAACCAGCGTCTGGACCCAGTATTCGCCGGGCGTGTTGAAGGTCACGTTGACGAAAAAGCTGATGTTGTCGGCAAAGCCGCCGGACGCTATCTCGAAGCGCGTCGGCTGCGAGACGACGATTGGCACTTGCCTGTCGGGCGTTAGGATGCGGACTTCCGAAAGATGCACGCCCTCGCCGCGCCAGTGATGCACGACGGCGAACTTAATCATCGTGATGGGCAAATGCTGGACCATAAGCAAGTTAGGAATGACACCCATCAAAGACAATCTATTGCCCGCCTCCAACCGTACATCGTCACAAAAAATGGTGTAGACGAGTTCCAGTTTGTCCAACCGTTTTATCATTTTCTCTCCCTAAAAGCAGTCAGGAGTCTGAGAGTCTGGAGTCAAAGACAAGAACTCGCTCTTTGCTTTTGACTCATGACTCCAGACTCTCAGACTCCTGACTCATTGTTAAGAGCGTGGCTTCGTCAATGATGTTGAGGCCGAGGGCCTGTGCCTTATCGAGTTTGGAGCCTGCCTCTTCGCCCGCCAAGACGTAGTCCGTCTTCTTGCTGACGGTCGAGGTGACGCGGCCTCCGCGCGCTTCTATGAGGGCGCGTGCTTCGTCGCGCGTGAGGCCCACAAGCTTGCCTGTCAAGACGAACTGTTTGCCCGCGAAGGCTTCGGCGTTGACATCCTGTGCGGAAGCGCTGCGCTCAAGCCGCGTGCTGACGCCAGCCTCGCGCAGGCGTTGACAGAGGGCCACGTTGCCCGCGTCGTCAAACCAATCGCGGACGCTCTGGGCGACGGTCAGACCGATTTCGTGTATGGCATCCAATTCCTCTACGCTCGCCTCTGCCAGTCGTTCGAGCGAGCCTGCATACTTTGCGAGAATCCCCGCCGTCCGCTCTCCGACGTGACGGATCCCCAGCCCGTACACAAGCTGCGGCAAATCACGCGACTTGCTCGCCTCAATCTGGGTCATTAAATTCGCGGCGGACTTACCGGCCATCCGTTCGAGCAACGTCACATTCTCCAGGCTCAATTTGTAGAGGTCACCGACATCTCGCACAAGTTGTTTCTGGACCAATTGCTCGACGAGGGCTTCACCGAGTCCTTCGATACGCATGGCGCGGCGCGAGGCGAAATGCAGGATGCGCGCCTTGAGTTGCGCGGGGCAATCTGCGGCGACGCAGCGCGAGACGGCCTCGCCCTCCGGCCTGGAAATGACGCCGCCGCAGACGGGACACTTCTTCGGCATCCGAAAGGTCCGCTCTTCGCCGGTGCGCCTGGACTCTACGACCTTGAGCACTTTCGGAATCACCTCGCCGCTCTTTTCGATTAAGACCCAATCGCCGAGGCGGACGCCGAGCCGTTTAATCTCGTCTTCGTTATGGAGCGTCGCGCGTGCGACGGTCGTGCCCGCGAGCAGGACGGGCTGCAAGTTTGCGACGGGCGTGAGCGCGCCCGTGCGCCCGACCTGGACGACGATTGACTGAACCTGCGTGGTCGCCTGTCGCGCTGGATATTTATAGGCGATGGCCCAGCGCGGCGCTTTCGTCGTCGCGCCAAACTCGTCCTGCAAGGCTGTGGAATTGACCTTCACCACGACGCCGTCAATCTCATATCCAAGCTCGTCCCGCTTGAATTCCATCCCGTTGCAAAAATCTATGACCTCTTCGATGGTGACGCACAGCGCGCGTTGCGGGTTGACGCGAAAGCCCGCGCGCTCCAGCCAGTCGAGCGCCTCCCAGTGACTCGCGAAAGGCTTGCGCTCTCCCGTGATGACATCGTAAGCGAACATATCAAGACGGCGCGCGGCGACGATCTTCGGATCAAGCTGGCGGATGGTCCCGGCGGCGGCGTTGCGCGGGTTGGCGAAGCGCGCCAGACCTTCTTCCTCGCGCTCCGCGTTAATCTTCTCGAAGATGCTGCGCGAGAGATAGGCTTCGCCGCGCACCTCAACTTCCCTGCCTAACTCGACGCCCGTCCCGTTCATCTTGAGAGGCACGCTGCGAATCGTGCGCGCGTTCTGCGTGACATCCTCGCCGCGCCGACCGTCGCCGCGCGTCACTCCGCGCGTGAGCGATCCGTCCTCGTAATGCAGCGAGATGGAGAGGCCATCTATCTTCAGTTCGGCGACGTATTCAAAGGGACGACCATCGGCCAGCCTGCGGCATCTCTCGTCAAAGGCGCGCAGGTCTTCTATGTTGTAACTGTTCTCCAGCGAGAGCATCGGGCGGCGATGCACGTATTCTTCAAAGCCCTCTGCGGGACGCCCTCCGACACGCTGCGTGGGGCTGTCTGGCGTGACTAATTCCGGGTGCGCCGCTTCGAGTTGGCCCAGGCGGGCGAGCAACTCGTCATATTCTTTATCGGAGATTTCGGGATTGTCATGAACGTAGTAAAGCTCTTCGTGACGGCGAATCTCCCGGCGCAGGTTCAATATTTCTCTTTCGATTGTTTGACGCGCGGTCGGCAATTTTCCTATCCTCTTGCAGCAATAGATTCGTTTGAACGTTCGGCTTCATCATAACCGAACGGGCAGAGATGGCAAACCGGCAGGCGAGACAGGCTCAAGCTGATTCATTCTTCAGAATTAGCCACAGAGTCACCGCAGACACAGAGAACAGATGACGAGCTTAACTCTCATGCTTGAAGTTTTAATTTTCCTCTGTGCGCCTCTCTGGCTGTCCTTCGTTTTTTGTCAAACACAGATTGACCGCGATGATAAACTAGCTTCCCACTATGTCTGATACTTTTGAATGCCCACATTGCGGCGCGCCCGTGCACTACTCCGGCGGCAGCGAGAAGACCATCCGTTGCTCCTTCTGCAACAGTTCCGTCATCGTGCCAGCGAGTCTGCGCGAGCGGCCCGCTCCTCCGCCTCCGCCTGTCATTCATTACCAGTATCAACCACCGCTCATGCCCCGGCGCACGGTCTCTTCAAAGGGCCTGCTCTTAGTCATACTGATTCCGCTCATCACCATCTGTCTTTGCCTGATGAGCAGCTTCTTTTCCATCTTGCACAAGGTCATTGATCCGAACAACGAGAACTACACGGGCAACGCTAATCATACGAGCGGCCCGTCCAACCCGCCCAACGTGGGCAACCCCAACGTCGCGCTCAAGTTCGGGAGCGAAGGGACTGGTCCGGGATTTTTCACGGACGCGCGCAGCATAGCGCTTGACGGCGCGGGCCGAATCTACGTCGGCGAATACACGGGCGGGCGCATACAGGTCTTCGACGCTTCCGGCAAATTCATCACTCAATGGAGCGCCGGTGGTCTCAAGACTCTCCTGCGGGGGCTGGCGGCGGACCGGCGCGGCAACGTCTACGTCGTGCAGGGCGGGAATATTTATCGCTACGAGGGAACGACCGGCACATTATTGGGCCAGGTTCAGTACACCGAAGGCTGGGGCTTTGACGATGTCAGCGTGACGCCCGACGGCGGCCTCATTGCTGGCTGGTATAAGAACCGCGACGACATCGTGCGCTTCGACAACAGAGGGCAAACGGTGCGGACTCTGCGCGCGGCAATTAGCTCGACGAGCGGCAATTCCGAACTCAACACGCGCGTCGCCTCAGACGGCCTCGGCAACATCTACGCGCTCGGCACATTCAACAACGCCGTCTTCAAGTTCACGCCCGAAGGCAAGTTCGTCAACAAATTCGGCAGCGCTGGCGAACAGCCCGGACAATTCCGCGCCCCCTCCGCCATCGCCGTAGACAACCAGAGCCGCGTCTACGTCAGCGACATCAAAGGCATCCACATCTTTGACCCCGACGGACGCTATCTTGAAACCTTAAAGACCGGCAGCCCCGTCTTCGGCATGACCTTCAACGACCGCAACGAACTCTTCATCGCCGCCCGCACCCAGGTCCTCAAGCTCATCGTCAACAAGCGTTGAGACCCCGACCGGACGGCTGAAGTTGCATCCAATAACTCATTCAACCGGACGCCTTGATAGCTTTCCTCTCATCATTGTCTTGTTCCTTCATGTTGAATGCTTTATGCTCGGCGCGGTTTAGTTCGAGCGTTAGGCTTTTGACTCAATTGTTGGTGGCGGTTGGGTCATAAGTCATGAGAAAAATCTGCCGCCCACAACTCATGAGGAGGTAATGGAGATGGCTAGAATACGTGTTGACCTTGAGAGTGTTCAGGTGATCGAGGGTCAGGGGATTGGCGAGGGAGATTTTGAACTGCGCATACAGGTGCAAGAAGGCGGCAATGACATTATCTGGCCCTCGCTCAATGGAAGTACGAAGGTGGACAAGGGAGGGGCGGCCCAGTCAATCGGCAAAGAGGTTGCGACCTACACCGTCACAGCACCGCTGAGCAAGAGGTTTACGATTGATGTGACTGAAGTAGACAAGGGCACGCTTGGACAGGACGATCAGGGTCAGGCCACGCTCAACTTCGACCTGACGCCGACCATGACACCCACCACGCAGTCCGCGACCATCAGCCTGAAGCGGCCTAACATGAACTTCCACGGCAAGGTCAAGGTCACGATGACGGCCCAGCAAGCCTGAAGCCCTGACCTGCGGTGATTCCATGTCGCAGGCTTGCCCTGTCAATCAGCGAGGCAACAATCAAAAGCAATTTCGCCTGATGTATCCTGACGGAGAAGTGTGAAGATGCTGAACACTATAGCGGTTCTCAATTGGATGGGACCATTGCGGCAAGCATCCGTGTCAGTCCCGCCTGCCTAAGCTGGGCGGGACTGACACGTAGTCACACTCAATTGCAAACCGCTATAAAGGACGGGCGCGATTTTTGTGAAAGGAGAGAGGCGGATGGGAAAGAAACAAGAGGACGCGAACTTGATTCTGAGGCTCTATGAACTCAGACGCGAAGAGAGTATGCGAAGGGCGCGCGAGTGGTTTACCTCGGAGTTTAATCCTGAGAGCACGCAGGACATCTTGAGCGTTCTGGTGGGCCAGCACAGCGCGGATTTTCGCATGGTCGCATCTTACTGGGATATGGCGGCGGCCTTCGTCAATCACGGGGCGATTGACGAACAGATGTTCAATGACATCAATACCGAACACGTCGCCATCTATGCGAAGTTAGAACCCTTCCTCGCGGACATCAGAGCGATACCCGGCGTGCCGCCATACCTGTACCTGGCCCATCTCGAAAGGCTGGTCCTGCGGATGCCGGACATCAAAGAGCGCGTCGCGGCGATGCGCAATTTTATGAAGAGACGCAGAGAGGCTCGCGACATGAGCGATGAGAAACCCGCATAAAGAAAGCACATGATTGAAACTGAAAATCTCAAGCTCATGCCCTACGAGTTGGTCCACTTTGAAGCCATCCTGCATGACCCGGCCCGGCTCGAACGAATGCTTGGTATTTCGATTGCCGACGGTTGGATAGAATTCCCGGAAGCCATGTCTTACGGCTACGAGTATCTTAAAACGCACACGGATGCGCGCGGCTGGTGGACCTACCTCTTTATCCATAGCGGGGATCGCGCGCTGATAGGCACCGGCGGATTTAAAGGTCCAGCCAACGATGCGGGCATGGTCGAGATCGGGTACAGCATCTCTCCTCAATACAGGAATCGCGGGCTGGCGACGGAAGCGGCCCGTGGATTGGTCCGCTACGCTTTCTCGCACCCGCACATCAAGACCGTGGATGCTCATACACTGGCCCGGTTGAATCCATCCACACGCGTGCTTGAGAAAATCGGCATGACGAAGACCGGGACGATGCAAGACCCCGAAGATGGAGAACTCTGGCACTGGCGTTTGCGCAGAGAAAATTGAGGGAGTTTCTGGACCAGCAAAACGCCCGTCCATCAATCACGCAAACGAAAGCCGCCCTCCATCGCACATGAATCAAACATCATTCAACAGTCTTGAATCCGAAAGATTGATCCTCAGACGTTTTGCCGATGAAGACCTCGCGGCGTTCCTCGCTTATCTGAATGATCCTTTGGTCGCACGTTATCAAACCTGGGAGACTTATACGGAGCAGGAAGCGCGCGCCGTGATTGAAAAGCAAAAATCGCTTGAGCCGGGGACGCGCGGGCAGTGGTTCACATTCGCTCTCGAACTGAAAGAGACGGGCGCGCTCGTCGGGCACATAGCCCTCCAGACGCAGGAAGATGAGAGGCTTCAGGCCGAGATCGGATTCACGTTCGCGCGTCAATATCATGGCCTTGGTCTAGCCTGCGAAGCCTCTACGCGCGTCCTGGATTTTGTCTTTCAAGAGCTTGCCATGCACCGCGTCATTGCCATCGCGGATTGCGAGAATGAGAAGTCCATCGCGCTGCTCGGCAGGCTGGGGATGCGGCGCGAAGGCCACTTCATAGAGAACGTCTGGTTCAAGGGCAAGTGGGGCGGCGAATACCTCTACGCCATTCTGCGTGATGAATGGCTCAGGAGACGCTCCCACTCCTAAGCAGCAACTTCGCGTGCCGGGAGTGGCAAAACGATATATTCTGGGATAGATGATTGAAGAGATTCATGAGAAAATTTCGGCAGGATAGTTTGAGTTTTCTAAGCGCGCTGTGGACCAAAGTATTTTGCGTCACGTCACGTTGCAGGATATACGCGGGATCATCGCTGATGGTGAAATCATCGAAGATTATCCGAATGATAAGTACGGCCCTAGTTGCTTAATATTGGGTTACACACAAGCGGGCAAACCCTTGCACATCCAGTGCAGCTACCCATCGCGTCCTTTGCTGAAGATTATTACGCTGTATGAACCGGACGCAAACCTGTGGGATGATTTTAAGGTCAGGAAGTAGCTGAGATGAATACTAAAGAAACAATGGTTGAACGAAAAGTCACGTATACGCTCGAAAAAGACGGTAAATTTATTATCGTCGAGAATGTACCTGCCAGAGTATGCGTAGAAACCGGCGAGCAATTCTTTTCGCCGGAAACTGTCGAGCGATTACAGCAAATGATTTGGGAAGGAGAAAAGCCAAAGAAAATTATTGAGACTCCGGTCTATGAATTTGCCGCATAAGTCCGCCCGCGCAGGCTCACATCTCATTCAATCTATGAAATGGAAATTCTCTCTGCGTAAAACTATTGAAGATTAAAATCATCAAGCTCATCCTTAAATATGTGCTCGGAGTCTTCTTCGCGCTGGCGGGTCTCAATCATTTCATCAATCCGGTTTTTTATCTCAAGATCATGCCGCCTTACCTACCCTGGCATGCTTTCCTGGTCTACCTGAGCGGGTTCTTTGAAGTCGTCTTCGGAATACTGGTCCTCTTACCGGAGTACACGCGCATCGGAGCCTGGGGCATCATCGCGGTGCTCATCGCCGTCACGCCCGCTAACCTGCACATGGCCCAACACCCGCAGTTTTACGCTGACATACCTCCGTGGGCTTTGTGGCTCAGACTACCCTTACAACTCGTCCTCATCGCCTGGGCCTACTGGTACACGGATAAACATGCGTCATAGCCGCGCTCTCATCCACAACACGATCACAGAGGAGACTCTGGCGCGCGGGCTGCAACTTTTGTCCGCGCGCGACCGTGACCTGGCGCACATACTCAACGAGCTTGGGCCTCCGCCGATGTGGTTTCGTGAGCCTGGATTCCCAACCCTCATACACATCATCCTCGAACAACAGGTCTCGCTCGCCTCTGCACGCGCGGCCTTTCAAAGGCTGCGCGCGGTCGCAAAGCCTTTGACCCCGCATAACTTTCTGTTGCTTGACGACGGCACGCTCAAGGCGATTGGCTTTAGTCGCCAGAAGATTATCTATGGACGCCATCTCTCAAACTCAATCGTCGAAGGCGGATTGGACCTCCGCAGGCTGGTCGCTCTGGAGGATGAAGAGGCGCGTGCGGAGCTATTGAAGATTAAGGGCATCGGTCATTGGACCGCTGACATATATTTACTGATGGCGCTTCGCAGGCAGGACATCTGGCCCGGCGGAGACCTCGCTTTAGCCGTCGCCGTTCAACGCATCAAGCGACTGCCCGCGCGTCCTTCGCCGTTTGAACTTGAGTCCATCAGCGCACCCTGGCGGCCCTGGCGCGCGGTGGCGGCGCGGCTCCTCTGGCACTATTATTTGAGTGGTCCAAAAATGCGAGGAGAAGAGTGATGATGGACGATGAATTGGAGTTGGCGAACGAGCCTCAACCATCAGAGACGGATGTGCGTATCGTGAGCGAGGGATTGCTGGCCTTCAACGTCGCGTATATCGGGCGCGAGCCTCAAGACGCGCCGGTGACGCTCTTTCTGCGAGACACGGAAGGACGAGTGGTCGGCGGTCTGATGGGAGGCTGGCGTTGGGGCTGGCTCTATACAAACAAGCTCTGGGTGCAGGAACAGTATCGCGGTCAGGGTGCTGGCAGCAGGCTTCTCCGCGCAGTGGAAACGCAAGCCCTCGCAGCCGGATGCACGGATGCCGTGCTCGACACCTTTAGCTTTCAGGCATCCCCCTTCTACGAGCGTCATGGTTATAAAATCTACGCCACGCTGGAAGGCTTCCCGCCGGGCTACAGGCTGCATTTTCTACACAAGCGACTCGCCGCAGGGCTG
>DASYML010000087.1:0-39999 GCA_036009045.1 Pyrinomonadaceae bacterium | reverse complement strand
GAGTCTGGAGTCGTGAGTCAAAAGCAAAAAGCGAGTTCTTGTTTTTGACTCACGACTCCAGACTCTCAGACTCTAGGCTCCTGACTCCTGACTTTAATTTATGAATCATGACCTTGCGTAAAATCTTACTGGTCATCGCGTCTGTCGCGGGCCTCTTGTTGCTTTACATGTTGGCGTGGCCGGTGCCCATCGCTCCGGTAGCCTGGACGCCGCCCGAACCGCCTGGGCTCAATGGAGTTTATGAACCGAACACGCGCCTCGATGCGGTGGAACGCATCGGGGACGGTGTGGGCCACAAGCCCGAAGCGGTGGCGATTGATGCGGCGGGGCGTATCTATGGCGGGTTGGATGACGGGCGCATCATGCGCTTGCGCGCGGACGGAAGCCAACCGGAAATCTTCGCGCAGACTGGCGGGCGTCCCCTGGGAATGAAGTTTGACCGGGCGGGGAATTTAATCCTGACCGATGCGGTGAAGGGCTTGCTCTCCATCGGGTCGGACGGCGCTCTGACGGTGCTGAGCACGGCGGCGCAGGGCGTTCCCTTTCGCTGCCCGAATGATCTGGACATCGCGGATGACGGGACGATTTACTTCACGGATGCCTCTGCGAAATTTCCCCTCGCAGTTTTCAGGTACAACTTTCTAGAGCATAACGCCGATGGTCGCTTTCTGGCTTACAATCCGGCGAGCAAAGAGACGCGCGTTATTCTGGACCATTTACACTTCGCCAACGGCGTCGCCATCAGCCCGGATCAATCTTTCGTGCTCGTGGATGAAACGGGCGAATATCGCGTCCTGCGCGTCTGGCTCAACGGAGAGCGCAAGGGACAATCCGAAATCTTCATTGACAATTTGCCGGGTTTCCCCGATAACATAACTTCAAACCGGAAGGATGGGTTCTGGTTGGCCCTGGTCACACCGCGTAATCATCTCCTGGACAGATTGATGCCAAGACCGTTTATGAGAAAAATGGTCCTGCGTTTGCCTGAAGCTCTACAGCCCGCGCCGGAAAGATATGGTTTTGTGCTGAAGCTGGATACGAGCGGGCGCGTGGTCCAGAACCTGCAAGACCCATCGGGCAGCCACTACGCACAGATCGCCAGCGCGCTTGAGCATGATGGAAAGCTTTACCTGGGAAGCATCGGAGAAGATGCCATTGGCCGCCTGCCGCTTCCCGCAGCAGCGCACTAAATTTCAACGGACAACCGAGCGGATTATTGGACCAATGAAGGCCAGCAACAGCCCTCTGGCTTGAGGAACGCTCTTCGGACGCGGCGCTCCGCAGTTTTGATCGGTGCGTCTCAAGTTCACGCCAGAAAGATTCCCGGCCAGCACAGTTTTTCCACCCGACCCGGCGGCGGCGCTTGAATGTCGCGCCGCTGGATTCTGACTCGAACAATTCAAGATTCCCCCTTTATCCCGACGAAACTTCGATTATCCCCGGAGGAGTTGCAGCACCCAATGATAAATTTACTTGCCTCGGCGACCTCACTGCCCCCGCACAGGTTCAGCACGACGGACTTAATCGCTTCGCTCAAACCCAAGCTCTCGTCCGAAATGGTCAGGACCATTAAGACGCTCGGAGTTGAGCAGAGATATTCCACGCTGGAAAATTATCCGGCCTTTCTTTCGGGAGAGGCGATGGCCGCGACCACTTCCGCGACTGATTTGAGCGTCAACGCGGCGCGAAAATGTATTGACGAATGGGGCGGCGACCCGCGCCGCATAGGTCTCTTGATAGCCGCCACGAATACCCCTTCGCATCTCCTGCCGTGCCTCGCCTCTGAGGTCATGGCAAATTTGCACGGGACGCTCTCACGTTCTATCAGCACGGTCAGCATGCAGGCGCAGGGCTGTTCCGTCCTTCTCAAATCCGTGGAAGTGGCCCAGTGGTATCTCAAGGCCAACCCGTCAAAGGCCGCGCTCATCATCATGTCCGAAGCGCACACGCCGTACATCGCGCAGCTTTTCGGCGAAGAGTATTTCGGCTATCGAGAGATCGCGCGGATGCGTAAGAACGGCGCGGGAAGTGAAGACGAGATCGCCGGGCGAAGATTGGACACGACCTTCGTCATACAGGCGATGCTCTTCGGCGACGGGTCGGTTGCGCTGCTGCTGGGCATGGATGATGGAGCGGCGACGTTTGGGCCTATCTCGCATTTGACGAATGACGAGCCGGAGGATGTCAACCTGTTGATGATGGAGGGAGGCAGCCTGCGCCCTTGTGCGAATGGTAAGCCGCAATACCTGATGCGTCCCAACGTCCCGCATCGCGGCGCGCATTATGCCATGACGACGATCAATCGCGTGCTCAAACATCCGCTCTCGCCCGTTTCCAATCTGGACCAGGTGGGTGACTGTTTGATTCACACGGGCAGTAAGAAAATACTCGACGGGGTCTGCGCGCAATTGGATTTATCGCCGGATTCAACTAAAGTACGTAGTTCTTACGAGATTCTACAGAACTACGGCAATCTCTCCAGCGCGTCCACCGGATTTATGCTGTCAGAGAAAACCGTGCGACGTGGGCCTGCGCTGGTCGTCGGCTTCGGCGTCGGCTTTACCGCCAGCGCCGGAGTAGTGAATTTCAACTGAAGAAACTCATGAGATTGCGGATTGCGGAATTCGGATTGCGGATTGGAAGACTATTGGTCCTTTAATCCGCAATCCACAATCGCCAATCCGCAATCGGCACAGGCGGTACTGACTTGAGTAACACTCATTTGCAAACGGCAGTAGAATAAGCGTGAACGAAACAAAGAGCGCAGGAGAGCGACCGCCTTATACGGATGTGCATGTGATGGCCTACCCGGTTGAGTACATCGCGGGCATAGACCTGTACAACGCGGGTGAATTCCATGCGGCGCATGATGCCTGGGAAGACCGCTGGCGGGATGATGCCGGTCCTGCGGAAAAGCTCTTCTTGCAGGCGATGATTCAATCGGCGGTGGTCTTTCATCATCTGGAAATCGGGCGTCCCGGCGCGGCGCGCGAGATGTATCGTCGAGCGACGGAAAAGTTTGCGCGCCTCAAGATGAAACAATTTATGTCTCTGGATTTGGAAGACTACCAAGCACAGCTTGAGCGTTCGCTGTCCTGGCTGATGAGCGGGCCGGACCCCAGAGAGTTGGAGAGGCCGGACATAGAGCCGCCGCAAATCAGGTTATTGCCGGAAGTGATGGAGTATGATTGATGAGTGTCGAAGTCGAAGCGGGGCGCGCGGCCACGGTCCTGGAAGAGCAGGACGCGAGACCCTTTGCGAGAGAGCGTGGCGCGCTCGTCCAGACGTTGATGAGAGATGTGCGATTAATGCTCATCGCGCTGTGGCTGGGGGCGGCTGTCTTCTTCAGCGCGGCGGTCGCGCCGAGCGCGTTCGCAGTCCTCCGAGCGCGTCATGTGTTGAATGCCAACGAGTTGGCTGGCACGTTGGTAACGCGCACGCTCGCCATCGTTAATACGAGCGGCTTCATCATCAGCCTGCTCTTGCTGGCGAGCGCGTTTCTCTTTCGCGCAGGTCTCAGGCGTCGCGCGTTCTATGCTGAAGTTCTATCGCTCGCACTCGTCGCGTTGATGACGGGCGTGGGCCAATGGATTATCAACGCGCGGCTCCTGGCGCTGCGCGTGGCGATGGGACGACCGAT
This sequence comes from Pyrinomonadaceae bacterium, assembly GCA_036009045.1. Lineage (GTDB taxonomy): Bacteria > Acidobacteriota > Blastocatellia > Pyrinomonadales > Pyrinomonadaceae > DASYML01. Next base: position 36,359 of record DASYML010000087.1, on the reverse strand, counting down.
TGACGAAGTGGACTTGAGAGACCCTTTGCGCGTGGCTTTCAATGACCTGCACGGCTATTCCGTCGTCGCGCTGTCAATCGCAATACTGGCGGCGGCGCTGGCGTTGCTGCTCATCGCAAGACGTAGAGGCTGGAGGCTGGAGACTGGTTAAAAGCAGTTGCCAGCCTCCAGTCTCCAGTCTCTTACTTCTAGTCTCTTAAACCTGAGAGAGGGACAGTATTGATGGACATCATCGAACGAGTTGACGAATGGCGTAAGCGTTATGATTCCTGGCAGCAGGGGAGAGGGCCGGGTACTCCGCGCAACGAGTTGGGCAAGAGCTATCCGTTCGTGGAGAATAAACGCGCGCCTTTTATCCCTGCGCGGCGAGCCTTGCCGATGCTCAATCTGGCGCTCATCTCAAGCGCGGGCGCGTACATTGACGGCACGGAGCCTTTCGATACGAACCTGCGCGGCGGCGATGCGAGCCTGCGCGAAATCCCCGTCGAAGTAGAAGCGTCCGACATGCGCTTTACGGGTTGGGGATACGACGCGAAGGCCGTCCAAGAGGACATGAATTCGCAAGTGCCCATCAGACGCTTACAGGAATTTGAGAGCAACGGCATCATCGGAAAATTGAACCCCGCCTACTGGAGCTTTATGGGATTTATCCCGGACGCCTCTCGCGTGGTGGATGAGTTAGTGCCGAAGCTGGTCGAGCGTGTCAAGCGTTATGAGGTCCAGGCGGCGTTGCTCATCCCCGCGTCGCGTCTCTGTCATCAATCAATGGCGCTGGTCGCACGCGCGCTCGAACAGGAACGCATCCCCACGATGATGCTCGCCGTGGACAGGGAAGTAGTGGACCTCGCGCGCCCGCCTCGCGCGGGCTACTACGACGGCGAATTCGGCAGCGTCGCGGGTCGCCCGAACTGGCCCGAACACCAGCGTCGCGTCCTGGACGAAGCGCTCCGCTGGATAGAACCGCTGGACCAGCCCAGCGTCCGCAAACTCGCCGTCCAACTCGAAACAGATGTCGAGAGGGAGAGGGGAGAAAAATAGGGGATGGAGGATGGGGGTGAGGGGTTGGGGAAAGCAAAATCTTTCTCTCTTCTTCCCCATCCCCTAACCCCTCACCCCTGACCCCTCTCTTTGCGTCGCCTTCGCAATCGTTTCCATGATCTGGGAGAAGTCGAAGGGTTTGGCGATGAAGCCGTTGAAGAGGTCCTGGTCGCCGTCTATGACATCCGTGCCCTTGCCGTAGCCCGTGACGAGCACGATGCTCATCACGGGCCAGCGACGGCGTATCTCTCGCGCCACTTCCCAGCCATCCATCTCAGGCATTGAAAGGTCTGTGAAGACCAGTTCGACATCTGTGTTGGCGAGGCTCTCCAAAGCTTCGCGCCCGCCTGATGCCACCGTCACATGATGCCCCAGGGCCAGCAGCATGTCCGCCAGGGTCTCGCGCACGAACTGTTCATCGTCAACCACGAGGATAGAGAGTGTGTGTATCTCTGCCTGCGCCGGTTGCGGGCTGACGGAGACTGATGTGGGCACGGCTGCGGGTAAGTCTATCTCAAAGGTCGTGCCTCTGTCCGTTTCGGATTCGACGTTAATCTGTCCGTTGTGACGATTGATGATGCTGTAGCTGACGGCGAGACCCAGCCCCGTCCCGTTCGCGCCCTTCGTCGTATAGAAAGGCTCGAAGATTCTCTCGCGCACGTCGTCCGTCATGCCCATCCCGGTGTCCGCAAAGCAGAGGCTGAGGCGCTCGCCATTCTGCGCGCCAGTGATTAAGAGCCGCCCGCCCTGCGGCATCGCGTCCACCGCATTGACGATGAGGTTGACGAAGACTTCGCGCAACTCCGAAGCATTGCCCGAAGTGTAAAGCCCTTCCGTCGCCTGAACAGACACATCGTAATGCAGGCCGCGCATCCGCGCCTCGTTCTCCCAGCGCGTGCGCGTGATTTCCACGACATCACGCAGGAGGCCGTTCGCGTCGAGCAGTTCAAATTCCTGGTCCTGCGACTTACGCGCGAAGGTCTGGATGCGGCGCACGGTGGCGGCGGCGTCTTCGGCGGCGGTCTGGATGATGTCCAGATTACGCATCAGGGCTTCGGTCTGGACCTGCCGCCGCATCAGTTGCGCGCGACCGAGGATGGCCGCGAGCGCGTTGTTGAAATCATGCGCGACGCCGGATGCGAGTTGGCCCAGCGCGCGCAGTTTGTCCGCCTGCGCCGCACGCTTCTGCTGCTGCTTGTGTTCCGTGATGTCGCGCGCGATGCCGAGGACGCCCGTCGTGCGTCCCTCTACGACGAGCGGCGCATTATAAAAGAGCGCGTCGCGCACGTCTCCCGCGCGCGTCAGGTAACGCGCTTCATAAGAGCAGGGCTGGCCCTCCAGGGCGTTGCGGAAATTCTCTTCGGCCATCTCGCGGTCCGACGGATGCATTATTTCCATCAAACTATGACCGATTAAATCTTCCGTGCGATAGCCGCTCATGACCGTCGAAGCCGTGTTGAGCCAGAGGAAGTTGCCCTCCTGGTCCAGCGCGCAGATTGGATCGCGCACGCTCTCAAGAATATTCGTGAGGAGCGATTGATGCTCGCGCGCCATCGCTTCGACCTTGCGTAGTTCGGAAAGGTCTCGCGCAGTGCAGACCGCGCCGACCATCTGCCCCTCGCTCTCGAAAACAGGCTCGACCGTCACCAGCAACGGGCGATTATAACGCTCAGGCATAATCTCCAATGTCACGCTGCGCCCTTCCGCGATGGTCTTTTCGACGATGCATGTCTCGTCGTCATCGCTGACGCGCAGGATGTCGCAGCAGTGACGCCCCGCAAGCAGGTGCGGCCATGTATCCTCCATCGCCGCTCCGGCGCGATTGGCGCGAATCAGTTCGCCTGAATTGTCGAAGATGAAGATACCGTCGGACATGGCGTTGAAGGTCGTCTCCCACTCCTTCTTCGCCCGCCGGGTCATCTCGAAGAGTTCGGCCTGCGAGATGCCCGTCGCGAGTTGCGCGGCGACGGCCTGGACCAATTCCACTTCATTCTCCGTCCAGCGACGCACGCGGTCCGTCTGATGGATACAGAGCGCGCCGCGAAAGCTGCCGTTGACGACGAGCGGGCAGTTAATCTCCGAACGGATTCCGGCGCGCATCGCATGCAGGCGGACGTGCGAGTTGAAATCCGGCGAGCCAATCGCGCAGGCGAGCGCGTCGTCAATCACTATTGGTTGGAGGACGCGTTGCAATCTCTGGCCTATCGGGTCATCGAAACTCACGGCAACACGCTTGAGGCTCGCGGCATTGGGCGCGACATACTCGTTCTCCACCTGCGCCAGATCGCGCGGGCGCAAAGGGTCGTATAGACGCAGGTGAACGCGCGAAGCGTTAATCGCGCGGCCCAGTTCGCGCGTCGCCGTGCCGAGGACTTCGGGCAGGCTCAGCGATGCGCGGATGGCGAGGCTCAGGCGATTGATGAGGGCTTCGCGCGCGGAGGTCGCTTCGGCTTTCTGGTAGAGCCGGGCCTGACGGATGGCGATGCCCGTCTGGACCGCGACGGCCTTCGCCAGAGCAATCTCAGTCTCGCTCCATGCATGCAGGCTGCGCGTCGTGGAGAGCGCGAAGGCTCCGGGCATCTCTTCGCCCACCTTAATCGAAACATACATGATCGAACGCACGCCCGCCGGTCGCAAAATATGTTGGTAGAGACCGGCGATGCGCTCGTCATGGGCCGCATCGTCGAAGGCCAGCACGCCATGTTGATTAATTCCGCCAGCGAGGTCGCGGACCTTCGAGAGATCGAAATGGCCGCCCGCCGGGCGCACGCCCGCGACGTGATACTCCGCGACGTTGCGGACGACCTCGGCTTCCTCGAATCGCATGAACAACGAGCAGCGGTCAACGTTGAGGTGCGAGCCAAGCTCGTTGACGGCTGTGTTGAAAATCTCCGTCGTCTCAAGCGAGCTACGCACCGCCTGCGAGATGCGATTGATTAAAGCCTCTCGCTCGGCCTGTTGGGCCATCGCCTCTTCCACACGCTTACGCTCCGTAATGTCGCGCACGACCCAGACCGTCGAATCATCCAGGAGCGGCGAGACGGTCCCCGCGAACCAGAGCTTGTTGCCCTTGACGGTCAGATCATATTCGATGTTGACGGGCTGCTGCGTCGCGAGCGCGCGGCGGATATATGCTAAAAATTTGTCCGCCTGGTCCAGAGGGAAGATGTCGTGCAGACGTTTGCCGAGCAATTCTTCTGGCGGCCTGTAAAGAAGCGAGGGCCTGGTGGGCGCGACCTTGAGGTAGTAGCCTTCGGCGTCGAGCACCAGAATAACATCGGTCATGGCGGAGAAGAGGGCGCGCATTTCCGCTGCCGATGCTTCCAACTCCGCCTTGACGCGCCTGCGCTCCGTGATGTCCTCCGTGTGGGTCATGACCAGATCGGGCGGGACGAAGACATAGCTGATGTCTAATACTTTCTCTTCTCCGGTCGAGCGCAACTTGTAAAGAGTCTCGTGATTGATGACCCTCCGTTCTTCAAAGCAGCGCGCGAAGTCCTCTATGATGTCCGGGCGGTCCGAGCAATACTCGCTGAGCTTTCGGCCCAACGAACGCTCTATCTGGCCCCTCGTCATCTCATCTGCGGCGATGTTGTAATCGTCCAGCACGAAGTCTTCGCCAACCCTCTTCCATGAAAAGGTCGGGAGCGGATTATTCTTATACTGGGCCTTGAATCTCTCTTCACTCGCGCGCAGGGCATCCTGTGCCAACCAGCGTTCGGTGATGTCGCGCACGACGCAACGGACGCCGGTGGGCTGGTCCGACGCATCCCGCATCATCGTGAGCAAGCCTTCCAGATAATGCGGCACGCCCTGCGCGTCCTTGATGCAATGGACGGCGCGCAGAGGTTGGCCCGAACTGTCCTTGAGGGTCTCTTCGATGTCTGCGGCGGCAGCGGCCTCGTCACCGAGTATCTCGCTCAAGTGGAGTCCGACCATTTCGCTCGCCGGACGATTGAAGAAACGCGCGCCAGCCTCGTTGATACTCGTGATGCGGCCCTGCATGTCGCGCGTGTAGATGATGTCAGCGGCCTGCTCTACGATTTCGCGGTAATGACGCTCGACGCGGTGGCGTTCCGTGAGCCGCGCGACCTTGACCAGTAGCTCCTGACGGCGAAAGGGAATGTCCAGATAATCGTCCGCGCCCGCGTTGAGTCCGGCGAGATTGTCCTCGCCCGTGTTGCGGACGGCGCTCATGAGCAGCACGGGCACGCTCTCCGTGCGCGGCTCCTGTTTGAAACGCCTGCACAATTCCAGCCCGTCCATCTCCGGCATCACGACATCGCTGATGATGATGTCTGGTTCGACGCTGCTGGCGAGTTCGAGCGCCTGACGGCCATTGCTCGCGGCTAACACTCTATAGCCTTCGTGTTCAAGCAGGACGGTCAGCAACTCCAACACCGCAGGCTCATCGTTGACCGCCATGATGATGGGACGATTTTGCAGAGACATCTTCTTCCTTACACGCGCCCCCTTGCGCCGTCCGAAGAGAGCGCGCGGGGTGATTTACCAGTTTTGCCGGGCGAGGAATGCGTTCGTTTAGTAATCGCGTGGGAGGCGATGACACGGGCGCGCAGGATTTTAAACCGCGCGTACAGGGCGACATCATAAAGAGGGGAGAGCGCCGAAGGCCGTGAGCGATAATCCGCTCGCAACGGTCGGGACGCGAGCCATCAGCAATTCATAATATAACAAAGCCAAACACGGATTGTCACGCTTGAGACTAGAGGCTAGAGGCTGGAGGTTGGAGGCTGGAGGTTGGAGGTTGGAGGTTGGGGGTTGGGGCTAGGGGTTAGTAGAAGACATCATCTGTTTTTCACTATAGCGGTTCTCAATTGGATAGGACCATTGCGGCAAGCGCTAGGTCAGTACCGCCTGCTTAAGCCGGGCGGGTTCCTGGCGTGGCATCACCCGCCCAGCTTAAGCAGGCGGGACTGAAACGTAGTCGCACTCAACTGCAAATCGCTATAGAGGGTATTTGAACAGTCAAGCAAAGCCTTCAACCTTATCCACGACAGTGGATACATATGAGAGCGGGGGGCAAGCGTCAGCGTCGCCCCGGTTATTGGCCCAAGATAGATTTCGACCCTGAAGGGGTCGCACATGCAAGGTTGAGGTGCGACCCCTTCAGGGTCGTTATGTGTGGTGTTGAGAGGACCGTGGGCGCCGCCCCCGGCTATCATATTACGGCCCTTTCAGGGCGCAGACGGCTTTTCAGAAACTGTCTAGCCTCTAACCTCCAGCCTCTAGCCCTTCGTTTTGGCGAAGTAGCCCTGGCGATAGGTGAGACGGAGGCTCTGTTTGCGTAATTCGGGATTGATGATTTCGACCTGGACGCGGCGGAAGGAGCCGTCGCGGGTCTTGTTGGTCGGCGCGTAGGCGACGAGGTATTGCGAGCGCAGTTCCTGTTGAATCTGCGCGAAGGCGGCACGGAGGTCCGATTCGTCTTTGGGAAAGAAGGCGCGACCGCCCGTCGTCTCGGAGATTTTGCGCAAGGCTCCCTCGTTGATTCCGCCTAGATACAAGTCGCCGTAGCCGATGGAGTAAATCACCGCGTCCGCTTTCACGGCGCGGTCAATGGCGTCGTTCATCTTCTTGCGGCTGCTGGTGTCCTGGCCGTCCGTGATGAGGATGATGGCGCGTCGCGTCTTATCCGAAGTGTTCGAGAGAAGTTCTTCCGAAGTGCTCCAGATGGCGTCCCAGATGGCCGTCGAACCGGCCCTTGAAGAGCCGCTGATGGGAGGCGTCCCGCCGCCGATGACATTGCCGTTGCCGATATAACCCGCTGGCGGCTCAAACCTCACGCTCTCCAATCCGCGCCGGATGCGCGAGATGCTGCTCGTCAAGCTCTGCTCCAACGTCGCTTCGCCCGTGAAGGAAACGACCGCCGCTTCGTCCTTCTCTGGACGAATGACGGCATCCACGAAAGCGGAAGCGGCGGCTTTCTCTTCGGGCAGCGTGCGCTCTTCGGAGATGCTGGTGTCAATCAGGATGGCGAGCGAGAGCGGGAGGTCCGTCTGGCGCGCGAAAGTGAAAATCTCCTGCGCCTGCCCGTCTTCCGTGACGCGCACATCCTCCTGGCGCAGGTTTGTGATAAAGCGCTTCTGCTTATCCGAAGCGGTGAAGAGGATGTTGGTGAGGTCCGTCTCGACGCGGACGACATCGCCATCCTGAAGCGTCACCTCATCGTCGGCTTTCGGCGTCGGCGTGGGCTTCGGAGACGGCTGCGGCGTTTGCGTCGCGGGTTGTTTCGGAGTCTGCTGCTGAGTCTGCGCGCGCGCTCCCGTCAAGCCTCCGAAGAGGCCGGACTGGACCAGCGACGCGCAGATGATGAAAGCCAGGGCTAACTTGATATTGCTACGGTAAAACATCTTTCTCCCAATTACTGGTCCAGCGCACACGGTCAACGGTCAGTGGTCGCACGATGGTCTCTTCAATTGGACCATTAATCATCAGCCATTCAAGGCTTGACGTTATCGGCGACCGCCGAATAGCCGCGCCTGGTACGTATCTTCATGCCGTCATGCTCACCCGCCGCCAGCCGGACTTCGATGCGACGATAGCTCCCATCGTAACGATCATTCTTCGGCTTGTAGGTGACGATGTACTGCGTGTGAAGTTCCTTGTTAATCTTCGTGAAAGAGCGTTCGAGCGCGAGCATGTCGCCGGTGAAGAAGGCCGCGCCGCCCGTCTCTTCGCAGAGTTTGACGAGGTCCTTGTCACCCGTGTCCTGGACCGTTCCGGCCTCGACGCCGGGGACCGTGCCCGCGAATCCGGCCTTGGTCGAGATGGCGAAGATGGTCGTCTCCGTGCGTTGCGCGATGTCAATCGCGTCGCGCAGCGAGGCGCGGCTGTAAGTGTCGTCGCCGTCGGTGATGATGACGAGCGCGCGACGCCCCTGCGCGGAGCGCATCTTCTCGTCGCAGAACTGCCAGATGGCGTCATAGAGCGCGGTCTGCTTGCCCGGCTTTTTGACGCTGTTGACGGCCTTATCAAGCTGGTCCAGCCGGTCCGTGAAATCCTGTCGCAGCTTAATCTCATCATCGAAGGTGACGAAGGCGACGCGGTCCTTGCGCGGCTTGATCACCGTCTGGATAAAGTTCATCGCGGATTCCTGCTCAAACTTTATCTTTCCGGCGGTCGAAGGCGAAGTGTCCATCAGGACGCCGACGTTGAGCGGCGGGCTTTCCTGAGCGCCCGTAAAACTGTCAATCGTCTGCGGCAGCTTATCTTCAAAAACCTGGAAATCGCTCGCCGTCAGACCCGTCACCAGTTGGCCCTTCTTGTCCAGCACCGTAATCGGCAGCAGCACGCGACGAATCGTGATGCGTTCGACATCCGACGTTTGCTGCGGAGTCGCGGGCGCAGCGGTCGTCGTTGTCGCCGGACGCGAACCCGTCTGCGGCTTTTGCTGGGCCAACGCTGCGGACCCCTGCGCGTAGCAGAGGCTCGCCAGCAATGCGAAGAGAGAATAGTGAATAGCGTTTCTCATAAAGAATCAAAGCGGCCCCGGCAGTGACGTTGAGACGTGCGCTTTAAAAGAGACTGCCTGACCGTTGGTTTGGATGCCTACGCGGCGAAGAGCCGTTGCCCTTCTCAACCGCTGGAAGCGCACAGTATAACAATTGACGCGCGGAAATGCTCAAAGGGCCATGACTCTACAGGAAGTCAGGGAGCTTTGGGCCGTATGGCCCGTAGAAATCCTTCAAGCTCTGCGGGCAAAGGCGCTTCAAAACGCAGCGGTTCGAGCGAGCGCGGGTGACGAAAGCCCAGTCGGGCCGCGTGTAGAAACTGGCGATTCGTCGCAGACAGAGCCGCGCGCACGCGCACGTCCTCAATGCTCTTATCACGCCCCTCGCCGTACACTTTATCGCCCACGACCGGATGCTTGAGCCATTGCAGATGGACGCGTATCTGGTGCGTGCGCCCGGTCTTAATCTCCACGTCGAGCAGCGTGAAACGCTCGTAACGCTGGCGCACTCTGTAGAGCGAGAGGGCCGGGCGTCCGCCGCGCAAGACTGCCATCCGCGTGCGCTGTCGCGGGTCGCGCGCCAGCGGTTGGTCTATGCGCCCGGACTCCGGCGCGACGCTCCCGTGGACCAGCGCGACGTAAGACTTAAAGACCTCACGCTCTCTAAATTGGTCCGATAAATTCTCATGCGCCTCTTCGGTTTTGGCGACGACGATGAGGCCGGAGGTGTCTCTGTCGAGGCGATGGACGATGCCGGGCCGGGTCGCGCCCGCGCGGCTTGAGAGTTGTTGAAAGTGATGCGCGAGAGCGTTTGCCAGCGTGCCGTTCGGCGCTCCGGCGGCAGGATGGACCACCATTCCGGCGGGCTTGTTGACGACGACCAGTTCATCATCCTCGTAGACGATTTCGAGAGGGATATTTTCGGGCGCGAATTCCGAAGGCGCGGCGGGCGCGAGTTCGACTTCGATCTCGTCGCCGGAGCGCAGCTTGTATGAAGATTTGAGACCGGCGGCGCGTCCCGCCAAGAGCACGTCGCCGTCTTCAATCAGGCGTTGAATGCGCGAACGACTCCAACCCTCTATGTGCGCGGCGAGATAAGCGTCGAGCCGCGCGCCAGCCTCGTCTTCAGAGACGCGCAAGCTCAGCGTCTCGGTTTCCTGGTCCACCGCAGAGATTTGAAGTTGCTCATCCATCTGTATGAGAGACTAACTCTAACGACCTGAGATTGACAGGTCCAGAAATAGTCTCACGCCAAGGCGCAAAGCCCGCAAAGAGGGCGCAAAGGGTTGAAGACTTTTTCTGCCTCGCGGTTTTTCTTTGCGGGCTTTGCGCCTTGGCGTGAGAATTCGTTTTCATCAATCACGCCCGCGCCGCGTCAACGGAAGTCGCTTTCTCAGGCTTGTCTATGCCCGCGCGCCCGTAGCGGATGATGAGCATGACGAGCGCGGAGAGGCCGACGATGAGGCTGATTATCTGAGAGGTGGAGAGGCCGGTCAGCGTCGTTAATCCGAGGATGTCGCCGCGCGGGTCGTCGCGGTAAAACTCTATCGTGAAACGCGTGATGCCGTAGAGTACAGCGTAAAAGAGTATGACCTGCCCGCTGAAACGATGGCGGCGTCTGTGCAGCCAGATGAGAAAGAGAAAGATGGCGAGCGCGGCAAATGATTCGTAAAGCTGTGTCGGGTGCAGGTGGAGCGGGGCGAGTTCACCGCCGAGTTTACTGGCCCAGTAATTCTGCTGCGCCGTCTCGGAGAGTTGGCCCACCATCGTCGGCACGCCCGTCACGTCATGGCCCGCCTCCGTAAAGTGTACGCCCCAGGGCACGGTCGTCGGCTTGCCCCAGCAGCATCCGGCGGCGAAGCAGCCCTGCCGCCCGATGGCCTGGCCCAGCGCGAGACCCGGCGCGAACGCGTCCGCAGTCTTCCACCACGGCAGCCCGTAACGGCGGATCAGCAAATATCCTGTGAGCGCCGCGCCGATAAAGCCGCCATAGAAGACCCCGCCGGAGCGCAGGAAATCCAGTGAGAGGAGTTGCAGCGGATGCTCACGATAGACAGGCTCAGTCCAGAGCATCAAGACCTTCGACCCGACGAGCGCGGCCAGCAGCATCCACAATCCAAGATCGTAAACCCGCTCGCGCGGCAGACCGTCACGCGACGCCAGCCACGCCGCCACCACCAGCGCCAGTAAAAACGCCAGCGCCAGCAGCACGCCGTAAGTATTAATGGGAAAGTTCCCGATGCGAAAAAGCTCTGGATACATAAAGCAGTTAAGTCAGGAGTCAGGAGTCAGGAGAAAAGCGATTGAGTGCTCTTCCTACTGGCTACTGGCTACTGTTTTCTTGCTTCCCTTGAAAAAAAGATCATAGGCGAGGAGGGCCGCGCCGGTGCAGATGCTGGCGTCCGCGATGTTAAAGACGGGCCAGTGATAAGAGCCTGCGTGCGCGAGTATGAAATCTATCACGTAGCCGAGTCGCGCGCGGTCCGTCATGTTGCCCAGAATGCCCGCGAGCAACAGCGAGCAAGCGCCGAGCACTCTGTCATCATTGCGCGGCGTGCGAAAGAAATAAACGAGGACGGCGACAGCGGCGGCAGCCGCGAGCGCGACGAAGAACCAGCGCCCGAAGTCGCCTCCATCCTGCAACTGACTGAACGCGATGCCGCGATTCTCCGCGTAGACCATGTCCAGCATCCCGCTGATAATCGTTTTGTCCTCGCCGTGACGCAAGACGCGCACGGCCCAGGCCTTGCTCGCCTGGTCCACCATGTAGATGCCGAAGGCCGCGCAGAGATAAGCCGCGCGCCAGCCGATGCGTTGCGCTTTCACTCTACTTCTCCCCGTTCAAGTTTTAAGAGTACGGGAAGGCAACGCTCACAAGCCGTCGGGTAACGAGTTGACTCGCCAACACGGGTTGAGTAATTCCAGCATCGCTCGCACTTCTGACCGTAAGCCTGATAGACATTCGGGATCATTAAATCGAGTGGCGGGTTAAACTGTGGATCATCAAGATTGTGCGGTTTGTCTAAGTATTCCAAGTCCACCTGCGACACGATAAAGATATAGCGCAACTGATTGTGATAACGTTGGAGAAATTCAAACCTCTCCCCATGCGCGAGAATGTTCACGCGCGCATCCAGAGAACTGCCGATTTTCTTCGCGGCTCTATATTCTTCAAGGCGACGCAGAACCTCTTCACGGATATCAAACAGTCTCGACCAATTACTCAACAGTTCTGCTGCATCTCCAACTTCTGACGCTTCCGGAAGTCTTCCAAGATGCACAGATGCCAGACGCCCCTTACTTCTTATCTCAGGTAAATTCTCCCATATTTCATCCGCAGTAAAGACAAGTATAGGTGCAAGCATGCGTGCCAAAGCATCTACTATTCTGTACAGCGCTGTTTGGGCTGAGCGACGCGCATGACTACGCGGAAGCGCAGTGTAGAGCGTGTCCTTAATGATATCCATATAACGCGCTGAGAGCGTCACGGTGCAAAAGTTATAGAGCGTTTGATAGGCGGTGTGAAACTCGTAATTTTCATAACCCACCGTCACTTTCTCTATCACGGCGTTGAGTTCTGCCAGTACCCAGCGGTCTATCTCCAACATCTCTTCAAAGCTCACAACATCGCGCGCGGGATCGAAGCCGTGCAGGTTGCCGAGAGCGAAACGCGCGGTGTTGCGTATCTTGCGATAAGCGTCGGAGATGCGTTGCAGGATTTCCGGCGAGCAGCGCATGTCCTCCGTGAACTCTATGGAAGAGGTCCAGAGGCGCAGGATTTCCGCGCCCGAATCCTTCATCACTTCGTCGGGCGCGATGGCGTTCCCTGCGGACTTGTGCATCGCCTTGCCCTGGCCGTCTAGCATCCAACCGTGTGTCAGGACGGCCTTGTAAGGCGCGGCATCATGCGTCGCCAGTCCGACCATGAGAGACGAGTTGAACCAGCCGCGATATTGATCTCCGCCTTCAAGATAAACGTCTGCGGGCCAGCGCAGGTTTTCCCTGTGCTCAAGCACAGCGATGGAAGAGACTCCGCTATCGAACCAGACATCTAGAATGTCCGTCTCCTTGGTCCATTCCGTCCCGCCGCATTGAGAACACTTGTAACCTTCGGGCAGCAACTCGCTCGCGGGCCGCTCGTACCAGGCGTCCGCAGAGTCGCGCTCGAAAATATCCGCGACGTGATTGACGATTGCAGAGTCCGCGACGGCCTCTTCGCAACCCGCGCAGTAGAAGACTGGAATCGGCACGCCCCACACGCGCTGGCGAGAGACGCACCAATCGGGTCGCCCCTTGAGCATGTTGCGCATCCGGTCAACTCCCCATGAGGGAATCCACTTGACGCACTCTATCTCGCGCAGAGCGCCCGCGCGCAGGCTGTCGCCGCCGCGCCCCTCCTCAAAGTTCTCCGTGTAGTTCGTGATGGCGCGTCCATCCTCGTCCTGCTCGCTACGTTCAGCCGGGAGGGTCCGGTCCATAGAGATGAACCACTGCGGCGTCGCGCGAAAGATGACGGGATTTTTGCAGCGCCAGCAGTGCGGATAACGATGCGCGTAATTCTCCGTGAAGACGAGCACGCCGCGCTCGCGCATGAATTCAACTATCTGCTGGTTGGCATCGAAGACGCGCTCGCCAGCGAAGTGTTCAACCTCGCTCGTGAAGCGTCCGGCGTTGTCAACGGGACAGTAAATCTCCAGCCCGTAACGCTTGCCAATCACGAAATCGTCGTGACCGTGGCCCGGCGCTGTATGCACGCAGCCAGTGCCCGCGCCCTTGCCAGTCGCTCTCTTATCACGAGCCTCGCTGACATCAAGCTCCGTCTCCGCGTCAGACTCGCCACCGAGCGTGACGTGCTCTCCGAGCATCACGAGAGATTCTTTATCTTCAATCCACGGATGACGACATTTTAAGCCTTCAAGCTTTGCACCCATGATATGCGGCAGCGTCATTAAATCTCGCACCATCATGCCAGATTGCCCTTGCTCACGCGGATTAAGGCCAATGCCGCATTTATCTGCCACTGGTCCAACTAAGTCTTTTGCGACAATATAAGTCTCATCACCGTTCTCAAGACACGCATACTCAAAATCAGGGTTTACTGCGATGCCTAAGTTCGCGGGCAGCGTCCACGGCGTCGTAGTCCAGATGAGAAAGAAAACTTTGCGTCCAGCAAGGTCTTTGTGTATTTCTTCTGGGTCGTTGATTAGCTCAAATTTCACGTAGACGGAAGGGCTGGTGTGCTCCCTGTATTCGACCTCCGCTTCGGCCAGCGCGGTCTGATCGTGTATGCACCAGTAGACGGGACGCGCGCCCTTGTAGACATAGCCGCGTTCGATAAAGCGACCGAAGAGCCGCGCCGTCTCCGCTTCATACGTGTTGGACATCGTGAGATAAGGGCCGTTCCACTCTCCGAGGATGCCAAGGCGTTGGAAGTCTCTGGTCTGACTCTTGAGCGCCTGTGTGGCGTGCTCGCGGCAGGCGCGGCGAATACTCAGGGGCGGCATGTTCGCCTTCTTCGCGCCGAGCTTTTTATCCACGTAGAGTTCTATCGGCAGACCGTGACAGTCATAGCCCGGCACGTAGGGCGCGTCGTAGCCCATCATCGTCCGCGTTTTGATGATGAAATCTTTGAGAATCTTGTTGAGCGCAGTGCCCAGGTGAATGTCCGCGTTGGCATAGGGCGGGCCATCGTGGAGGATGAACTTCTCAGCGCCCGCGCGCGCGTTGCGTATCATCCCGTAGAGACCTGCGGCGGTCCATTTCTTGAGACGCGCAGGCTCGCTCTGCGCGAGGTTGGCTTTCTGCGCGAAATTCGTCTTCGGCAGGTTGACGGTCTTTTTCAGATCGAGCGGTGTTTCCGTGGACATCACAATCCTTCACTTTCCATGAGTCGCGCCAGACGGTCAGATGTGCGCGACGCGTCAACAATTAACAATAGTAGCAGCAGAAGCGCATCCGCGCCAAAGCAAGGCCATGCACCTTCAGCAAGCAAAGAAGTCTCACGCCAAGGCGCAAAGCTCGCAAAGAAGACGCAAAGTTGTTGAGTCTATCTCTTGCCTGGCGTATCTTCTTTGCGAGCTTTGCGCCACCAGCGTGAAATGCTCTTCTCATTAATCTGTATTCCATGTGAACAACAAAAGGCCCGAACCCTGGCTCGCCGGTGGAGTCGTTGGTTCGGGCCTGTGCGTGGCTTTCACGGATGCCTGAAAGGTTTTCTAACCGATGAACAACTCCTCGTCCTGATAGGTTTCGTTAATGGGCTTCGGCGCGGGCGCGACCAGAACTTCGAGGCCACGGCGGAAGCCCGCCATAATCGCCGCCAGTTCGCGCGCAGGCTCTATCACCTTGTCGCGTATGAAGGTGGTTGTGGTGAAGACCTGCTCGTGCGTGCGGTCTATGCTGCGACTGACCATCTGGACCTTATCGCGCGCCGTCAACGCCGTCTCTCCGACCAGCAGTTTCAGTTCGCGCACTTCGTCCTTGATGAGCGCGGCGGATTCGGAGAAGTGCAGCGTCGCGGTCGAAAGATGATTCGACATGACGGTGAACTGCTCCGCGATCTCTTTGCCCTGCGCGGCGACCTGCTTGCCCTGCTCGCTCAGTTCCGAGACTTTGCGAACCAGCGGCTCGACGCGCTCTTCCAGACGCGAGACGGTCTTGATAGCGCGACTGACGAAGAGGGCCAGCGCCACCATCGCCGCCGCGATGACGACGAAAGAGATGGCGACGATGACCATCACCCAGAACATGGGTTCATTAACACTCATAACGATTTCGGATTTCGGAATTCGGATTGCGGATTAAAGGACCAGACCATTTTAAGGACCAGATGATTTTTCGGATTCGAGATGGCCCGCCGCCAGTCCGCAATCCGCAATCTAAAATCCGCAATCGGCTCAGCTTTCTTTTTCGCGTTCATACCAGGTCGGGGCGGCGTTGGTCGCGCTGGAGAGCGTGGTGCGTCTTTTCTCTTCGGCATAAGCCTGTTTGCCCGCCTCTATGGCGGCGGTCAGATGCCCGCCCCTGCGCGCGGCGGCTTCGCGCGCCGTCCCGGCCAGTTCGCCAGCCTTCTCCGATGCCGTAGAGTATAACTCCGAAGCACGCTCGCGCGCCGTGCCCGCCAACTCTCCGGCGCGCGCGCCGACTTGCGTGGCGGTCTCGCGCGTGCGGTCAATGCCCTTGCGCGTCACGTCCGCGAGGTCGCCGCGCAATTCCTGCCCGGACTTAGGCGCGAAGAGCAGCGCGATGGCCGCGCCGATGCTGCCGCCGATTAACAGATAGGCGAGCCGCGTCGAAGCATTGGAACCGCTCTCGCGACGCCGTCCCTGACTTTGATTCTGCATAGTAGGAGACCTTTCTCGGAAAAGAACCGTACCTGACAGGCGATTGTTTTATCACAAGCAGTTTACCGCCTGCGAATATAGCAAAGAGCCGCGAACTCGCGCAACAAATGTTCACTTAAATGGTAGCGGTTCAGTTTGACTAAAGTTAAAAACTTCATATCTTGACTCTCAAAAATGAGGCGCGCATACTGCAAAACATGAAACGTCCGGCGAAGAAAGCCGTGGAGCAAAATTCATGTCCCAAGACATAGTTGTGATCAAGACCTTCTCCAGTGAAATAGAGGCCACGATGGCTCAACAGGTGCTTCAAGAGTCAGGCGTGAGCGCCTTCGTCTTTAAAGATGACGCCGGTGGTATGGAGCCTCATCTTCAGCGCACATCCGGCGTTCGTTTGATAGTTAATCGCGCAGACGCCGAACGCGCCCAGGAGATACTTGAGACCCTGTGAGATGAACCTCTCATTTCCCGGAACTTCAAACTGACACGCTCGCTCACTCCCGCTCATGGTTCAGGGAACTCAGGTGAAGATTTGTCTTCGCTTGTTCGCCTCTTTGCCTTCCAGTTGCGGTACTTGATCGTATTGCTCGTTTTCGAGCGTCGGAAGCAGGCGCTGGTGCAACTGCGTGTAAGTGAGCTTGTAGTTAGCATCCTTGATGGTCTGCATCGCGTAGTAGCTCATCGCGCCGTAAAATTGGTTGAGGCTTTTAATTGGAGCGTCTGCGGATGTCTGGTTGCTCTTGCAGCCGCTGAGCAGTATCTCTTTCATCCCCGATTCGGGATACATTTCCGTCGCATCCTTCTTGCTCCTGGCGGCTGACATCTGTTGCGGCGTCAGTTCACGCCCGCCCCAGATTCTGGGTGAGAGCATACGATTGCGCCGCGCGCCGTCCAGAATGACGCGCGTCACGGAGCCTGAGTGGCAGGAATCGGAGACGACCGTGAGGCGCACGCCCCTCGGAATCCCTGTGAAGATTTCGCGCAGGGTATCATCCACGAGCATCCCGTTGTCCTGCATATCATAAGGACAGATGGCCTCATCATAGCCGGGTTCGTCGCCGTCCGTGTCCGCGAGATACGTGCCGTGCGAAGAGTTGGTGAAGACGAGCACATCGCCGGATTTGGCTTTCGCCAGCAAGCCTTTGATGCCCGCGATGGTCTGGGCCTGCGTCGCGTCGGCGTCTATGGCGACCTTGACATCCGTGAAATCAAAATGGTCCTTGAGCATCGCGGCCCACGCGTTGGCATCGTTGATGCAACCTCGCAAGTCGTTCTCATCACCGTAAGGGTAATTGTTGACTCCGACACAGTATGCCTTCTTAGTCATAACGGCCTCCTTTGGGGAATGGTTGACCTGTGCTCTCTCCAAGCCGGAAGAGGACTTGAAGAGTAAAATTTATCGAAGCGTAAGTTTTACTGAAGCGTGAAGTTTTACCGAGGCGTAAAACTTATTCCTGTTCGTTATCGTCCGTGTTGTGGTCCGAGGCGCTGCCGTATTGTTGCAGCTTGCGGTAGAGAGTTTTGCGACCGATGCCGAGGACGCGCGCGGCGCGCGTTTTGTCGCCGGAGGTGTAATCGAGCGTGGCTTCGATGGCTTGCCTTTCAATCTCGTCTATCGAAGACGGGACGTTGATTTCCAGCGAGACGGCGCGACCTTCGTTGGCCGCCGCCGCGCGTTCGCCTCTCAGGCGCGAGCGTTCTTCGAGCACGCTGCGGCCTATCGCTTCCGGCAGGTCCGCGAGTTCTATCTGGCGACCCGAAGCGATAATCACCGCGCGCTCGATGGCGTTCTCAAGCTCGCGCACGTTGCCGAGCCATTCGTAACTCATGAGGGCTTGCAAGGCATCCTTTGAGATGCCTGTGATGAAGCGCCCGGTCTTCTGTTTATAGTGCTCAAGAAAATGTATGACGAGCGGGTGAATATCTTCGGGCCGCTCGCGCAAAGGCGGCAGGTGTATGGGAAAGACGGAAAGGCGATAGTAGAGGTCTGGACGAAACGTGCCCAACTCGACGGCCCGTTTAAGGTCCACGTTTGAAGCCGCGAGCACGCGCACGTCAGTTTGCAAAACTTCATTGCCGCCGACGCGCGTGAACTTGCCGTCTTCGAGAACGCGCAGGAGTCTGACTTGCGCCGACGGCGTCATCTCTCCGATTTCATCCAGAAAGAGCGTGCCTTTATGCGCCTCTTCAAAACGCCCCTGACGGCGCGCGTGTGCCCCCGTGAAGGCTCCCTTCTCGTGACCGAAGAGTTCGCTTTCGAGAAGGTTTTCGGGAATCGCGCCGCAGTTGAGCTTGATGTACGACTGGTCCTCGCGCCCGGAGTTGTAATGAATGAGGTTGGCGAGCAGTTCTTTGCCCGTGCCCGATTCACCCTGTATGAGCACTGAGGTCTGAGTGTCCGCGACGTTGAGCGCGAGTTCGATGGCGCGGCGAATCGCGGGGGCCTGCCCGATGATGCGATCCTCTCCGTATCGCTCGTGCAGCGCGGAGCGCAGGCGCATCACTTCCGCAGAGAGTTGGTCACGTTCGAGCGCCGTCCCTATCTGGTCCGCGATGCCTTCGACGAGAGCGATTTCGTGGTCCTCGAATCCTTCGCGCGCGGCGCTCCATAAGAGGCCCAGTAATCCGAAGGTTTGTCCGCCGATGCGGACGGGAGCGACGAGGGCCGCGCGTCCTCCAAGGGTCGCATTGAAGATGAGCCGCAGCGTGAATGGGAGTTCCGTCTCAAGCAGGCGCAGGGTCTTGCCCTCTGCCAGTAGCTCTATAATCGCGGGAAACTCCGTGAGGTCTAAGGACTGGCCGTGCGCGTCTATCAGGCCGCGCACATTATCAATGGCGGCGTGCGGCGCGGCCTTGAAAGCCGCTAAGCTAATCTTGCCTCCCTCCCGGTCAATGACGCCGAGCGCGCCGTAGTCCGCGCCGACCAGCGCGATGGCGCGCTCCAACACGAGCGATGTGACCTCGCTGAAGTTCGAGCGCGCGTTGAGCGCGTTGGCAATCTCAAGCAGGGCGCGCGTCGTCTCCGCCTCGCGCTGCTTGTCCGTATAAAGCCGCGTGTACTGGTAGCCGACCGCTATCTGCCGCGCGATGGATTGCAGAAAGGTCACTTCATCATCGAGCCATGTGCGCGGCGCGCGTGTGTTGTGCAAGCCGACGAGTCCGAGCACGTCACGGCCCAGTATGACGGGCACGACCAGCAGCGAACGCGTGCCCAGGGAAGCCGCGAGGAGGCGCACTTTATGGTCCAGTCCGGGCGCGCTCGTATCATCGAGACGAATCGGCTGCGCGAGGTCCACATGTTCCGCGAGTTGCCGGAGGTCGAGCGGGATGGCCGTGCCGAGGCTCGAAGGTACATCCTCTGTGGCTCGCCACTCGTGGCTGATGCGAAGCTCGCTCTCCGAAGCCAGTTGAATCACATCGCAACGGTCAGCATCCATCATGCGTCCGAGTTCTGAGACGACGGCGCGCAGGAATCTGTCCAGATCAATGGTCGAGGGCAAGTCCAACGCGAGGCGATCAATAATCGCCTCGCGCGCCTCGTGCATTTTAATCTTGCGTTCGAGCGAGAGTGATTGCGCGATGGTTGACATAGGCATCGGAGATGAGAGGCTAGAGGCTGGAGGTTAGAGGCTGGTTAAAAACATTTTTGCTTTGACCAGCCTCCAAAGTCTCCAGCCTCTAGCCTCTGCCTTTCGTGAAGGCGAATGATAGCGAACCGCGCGCCAAGTTGCAAAGCGAACTTGAGCGCGCGGCGCGTGTCGAAGGATAAGCGAAAAAGTTTTCGAGTCTCTAAAATTAATGTTGAAGCTGTGCGACTTCAGGGGCGAGTCCGAACTCTGCGCGCGCCTCTGCGGGAGTGAGTATCGGATGATAGTTCTTCCCATAACGAGAGGTGATGATGCGGACGTAGTTCTGCGTTTCGTTGAAGGGCGGAACGCCTGAGTATTTATCCACGGAGCCTTCGCCAGCGTTGTAACCGGCGAGCGCGAGCGAGACGTTGCCGTTGAATCTCTTGAGCAGCCAGCGCAAATATTTTGTTCCGGCTTCGACGTTGTCCTTCGGGTCATTCGCGTCGCGGCAGTTGAAGCGCTTCGCGGTCGCGGGCATCATCTGCATCAACCCTTGCGCGCCGACGGGAGACTTCGCCTCAGGCTTGTATC
Source organism: Pyrinomonadaceae bacterium (assembly GCA_036009045.1). Taxonomy (GTDB): domain Bacteria; phylum Acidobacteriota; class Blastocatellia; order Pyrinomonadales; family Pyrinomonadaceae; genus DASYML01. The sequence continues at coordinate 16,350 of DASYML010000087.1, read as the reverse complement.
TGGACTCCTGCCAGATGACCGCGTGAATCAACCTTGGGTCAACTCCGTAGTGCTGGCCCGCGTGAAGAATGATTAAGTCCAAGTCGTGATCGCCGGATGAGGGCACGTCTGCCGGAATGTAGTTTTCGTCTAACTCTTCGACGACGCTGGCCTGTGCGGTTGGCGCGAAGACGCGGCTGAAGAGAATGCCTGTGGCGTTGGTAAAAAAGAAGAGAGCGATGATGGCAAAGGGTGCGAATTTAACCGAATGAAAATGGGGAACGAATCGGGTCAGGTGCATTAAGTTTCTCCATGTGGGCGACGGCTGCGGGGCCATCTTGACTCTTACTTCTGGGTCACAGAATTGGGGGTTGCGCATGGTGGAAACGACGTGCAAAGAGCATTTCATCGAGACCGTGACTATGATGGACTATGTTGCCGTTCGGTTGCTTTTCATGAATGATAATTGTGCAGATAAGTCCTTTTCCTGTATGTATTTAATCCGGCCAACCGTAAGTCGTTAAAGGCAGTAGCATTGCCCCGTCAATCGTTCAATCTGCGCGATGAATTTAGTGGTCCGGGAAACATTTTTTGTATCGAATGGCTACGAAAGCAGCTAAAAAAAGTCGAAAAAAATTCTTTTAGTTGGAAAAGGCGCAAACACTTTTGCATATTTCGCATCCTATGTTGCGAGATGGTTGCCAGCCACGAAAGCTTGTTCGTATAATTCATTTTGACGGAAATTTTGAGACACAATTTGGGAGCGTAAAATTTTTATGCCGATATATGAGTATGAATGTAAAAAATGCAAGGCGCATGTGGAAATCTTGCAGAAGATTACGGACAAGCCGCTGGCGAAGTGTCGCAAGTGCGGCGGCAAACTAGAGAAGCAATGGTCCACGACCAGTTTTCAACTCAAGGGTACGGGCTGGTACGCGACAGACTACGCGGCGAAAAAGACGGGGGCCGTTGAAGAGAAGAAAGGCGGCGCGCCTGAGCCTGCGACAACAGCCACGACCGCAGCCAGCGCTGCCGCCCCTGCTACAGATAAGTCCAAATCAACAGAGACACCCGCACCGAAAAAGACCACGACCAATAACGCGGCATCAAGCAAAAACGGCGGCGACTAAGCGAAGCTTTCAAACATCATGTCAATGCACATACAGAAGGCAAAAGTAAAAAGGTCAAAGGCAAAAGGTCGGCGGAGACCGCTTTTAATTAAAGGCTGGCTGCTCCTCACCTGTGCCTTTTGCCTTTTTACTTTTGCCTTGACCTTGCTTGCCTCCGGGCAATCCGGGCGGCGCGGGCGCGCGGCCAACGGCGGCGCGGTCCTGCTCAACGTCATCGTCAAACGCGAAGTAAATTCGATTGGTCCAATAACCTCCAAACAGGTCTCGCTCTATGACAGCGGGACGGAGCAGATCATACAGAGTTTCTCACCGGACCCGTCGCCCGCGCGGATCGTCCTGCTGGTGGATAATTCTCTCAGCGTGCGCGCCGATGTGGAGAAGTTGGAGCAGGCCGCGAGAGAGTTCGCCTATGAGATTTTTGAGGGCGATCAACTGCTCATCGTGGGCTATGACGAGCAGCCTGAGATCGTCGCTGACTGGACGGATGATGCGAAGAAGATCGAAGCCTCGCTCAGGAGTTTTCGCAAGAAAGGTCAGCCGCATCTCTTCGACGCCTTGAGCGCCGTCATCACGGATGCCCTCGAACCGTTCGCCGCGCAGAACCAGAAGCGCATCATCGTCGTCATCAGCGACGGCCTGGACCGTGGCAGCAAACTGCACTTTGAAGACATCCTCGCGCGCCTCCAGGCAGAAGACATCACGGTATATGCCGTGCAGGCTCCAGACCGGACGGGCGGAGCCTTGCGCCGCGACCAGCCCAAGCCCGTCCATGTGGTCCAACAATTAGTAGAAGGCACGGGCGGCCTCGTCTTCCCCATCAACGAACCGCAGGAAGCGGCCAAGGCCATCTGCGACGAACTACGTAAGAATCGCTACATCCTTTCGTACGTCCCCACCAGCGTCCCCTACGGCGAGACGCGCCGCCTCCTCCTCCTCGCGCAAGACGGCCTCAACGTCCGTTCCAAGACATTTCAGCCACCGCAATAAGCACAGAGGCTAGAGGCTGGAGATTAGAGGCTAGTGAAGAAGAGATGTCTTTCACTGGCCTCCAGCTTTCAACCTCTCACCTCTTTTCCTAGCCGCCAGCCTCTAGCCTCTGCCTTTTCTTGAGTAGATATAAAACAGGATGATGATGATGAGGATGAGCAGCATTTCCATGAAGGCGAAGAATCTGGGGACAAACTTTCCCGCCTCGTTGTGCGCGTCCTGGTAGACGACGAAGGTGCCGAGCGTAAGCCCGGCCACGAGCCAGATGATTTGGCGCTTCGTATCCCACACGATTCCCGGTCCTCACGATTGAATGTTGAACTGTGCTGGAAGAGACGCGTTCATTATCGCATACTTGAAAGCGTGGGCGCGTGGTTTGATAAGCGCGGGTGTTGGATGCAAACTTCGGACGCGCGCGGATGCGAACTTTGTTTGCGCGCCCGTCGTAGTCTCTCTCAAGAATTCCTGTCCGGCAGCGTGCGCGAGAGAGACGTTTTTTCGCACGCCGGTTTGTCTTCAAAGGGAAAGGCTCTGGCGAATGTTTTGCCCGCAATGTGGTCAACAGCAGGTCTCGGACGAGATGCGATTTTGTTCGCGCTGTGGCTTTGCGCTCGGCGTGGTCACGGAGTTAATCGCTCATGACGGCGCGCTGGCTTCCGATAGGGCAGAGAACGCGAAGCCTTCGCGTCGTCAAACGCGCATGTATAAGGGACTGGTGCTAGTCGCCATCGGCTTTCTGTTCACCCTCATCTGCATGGCCTTCACCAAGGCAGGAGCGCCGCTGGAAGTCTTCGCCACGATAGGGGCGTTACTCTCAGGTATCGTCTGCTTCTTCGGAGTGTTTCAGGTCCTCATAGCGTATCTTTCTGACGAGGATGCGCGGGATGAGAAACAGGCTTCCTCTCAGACTATTCCAGGCAGGCCCGCGCGGTTGGACGCGCCTGCGCGCCGCGCCGCTTTGCCCCAAGCGCAGGGCACGCCCGCGACCGACTGGCGTCCGAGACCACAGACAGCAGAGATGGCACAGCCCGCTTCTGTGACGGAGAACACAACCAGATTATTGGACGACGAGACCACCACACGCAGAGATTAAGAGCCGGTGTCAAGATTAGCCACAGGGAGCACAGAGCACACAGAGAAAAAAAGCATGATGAGATGATGAATTAAAGGTACCCTGCTTTTAATTCGTCATCTCGCTTTCATTTTTACTCTGGGCCCTCTGTGCTCCCTGTGGCTAATCAGATTCTTAACGCAATTTGCGGAGTCGTTCCGCCGCGTCATTCAGGGTCTTATCTTTTTTGCAGAAGCAGAAGCGCACCTGCTGCGCGCCCAGTTCGGGTTTGCTGTAGAAGCTTGAGCCGGGCACGCAGGCGACGCCGATCTGGCTTATCAGGTGGCGCGTAAACTCCACGTCGGACTTGAAGCCGAAGCCTGTGATGTCCGTCATGATGTAGTAAGCGCCGTCCGGGCGAAAGGTCTTAAAGCCAGCCTCTTCCAGCGCGGGAAGCAGCAGGTCTCTACGCGCGCGATACTCCGACTGAAGACGCTCGTAGTATTCCGGCGGCAGGTCCAGAGCGTAAGCCCCTGCGCGCTGCAACGGGGCTGCGGCCCCGACCGTGAGAAAGTCGTGGACTTTACGAATCGCGCCCGTGATGTCCGGCGGCGCGATGCAGTAGCCGACGCGCCAGCCCGTCACGGAATAGGTCTTCGACATCGAGTTGACGACGACCGTGCGCTCGCGCATCCCTTCGAGTTGGGCCATAGAGATGTGCTCTACCTGCGCGTCTTCGCGCGGATAAAGGATGTGCTCGTAGATTTCATCCGTGAAGCAGAGCGTGTCAAACTCTCTGCACAGACCGGCGATGTATTCCATCTCGTCGCGCGTGAAAACTTTGCCCGTCGGGTTGTTCGGATTGCAGAGGATGATAGCCTTCGTCTTCTCGTTGAAGGCCGCGCGCAGTTCGTCTCTCTCAAAGGTCCAGTCAGGCGCGCGCAAAGGAACATAGCGCGGCGTCGCATCGGAGAGAATCGCGTCGGGCGCATAATTCTCATAGAAAGGCTCGAAGACGACGACCTCTTCGCCCGGATCAACCGTTGCCATCATCGCCGCGAGCATCCCTTCGGTCGAGCCGCACGTCACCGTCAACTCCGTCTCAGGATCAATCTCAAGCCCCAGATACCGCTTCGTCTTGCGCGCGATGGCCTCTCGAAAATCTTGCGCGCCCCAGGTGATGGCGTATTGATTAACGTCGTCCGCGATGGCTTGCCTGGCGACGTTCTTGATGTCTTCGGGCGCGGCGAAATCCGGGTAGCCCTGCGAGAGATTGACCGCTCCGTGCTTGGTCGCCTCGCGCGTCATCTCGCGGATGACGGATTCAGTGAAGAGACTCGCTTTATGCGAGACTCTGCGATGTCGTGTTGTTGCGGTGGTTGTCATGTGTTTTATCTCAGTGAAAAGTAGAACTGATAATCATTCCGGCGATAGTCCCTGGCCTGCGGCTTCGCGTCGGAGTTGGTCTATGACGGAGCGGATGGCCGGGGCGAGGCTGCCTTCGGGCGCCAGCGCCAGATATTTTTCGTAGGCGGCGACGGCCTCCCTGTATTTCTCCTGTTTCTCATAGACCGCGCCGAGCAGTTGATAGAGTACGGGTTCCGTGTCGGAAAGTTGCGCGATGGCCTTGCTGAATTCCTCTGCGGCCTCCGCCAGTTTGCCCTTGTCTTCGAGCACGATGGCGAGACCCGTGTGGGCTTCGGGCTGAAACCCGCGCCCCTCACTAATCGCGCGTTGGTAAGATTCAATCGCTTCATTCTCAAAGGCCGCCGCGCGCTGGATACGACCCTCGACGGCGGAGGCTTCAGGATAGACTGGACGCGCGCGCCGCGCCAGAGAGATTTCCGCCAGCGCTCCCCTGTAATCGTTCTGGTCCAACAAGACACGCGCGAGACCGACATGCGCGGCGGCGAAGGTGGGTCGCAATTCCAACGCGCGACGATAAAGCCGGGCCGCTTTCTCTTTCTCTCCATCGTCGCGCGCTTTTTCGCGCGCCTCCTCCGCTTGTTGAAACGTCAACTCTGCTTCGTCCGTCGTGCGGACGAGACGCACGACGGCGTTACCGCGTCCGGGAATCCAGGGAAGGCTCGCCTCTTTGAATCCGCTGGCGCGCACGCGCAGCATATGGCGACCCCCTGGAACTTTAGCGACTTTCCAGATAGTGAGTTGGCCCGCAGCGTTCGTCGTCCCGCGTCGCACTTCATCGAGCCAGACAATCGCGTTCGGCTCCGTGCGAACGTCAATGATGTTGGCAGCGTTGGTTGATACGCTGGCAGCACTGGCTTTGGTCGCGCGAGTCTTCTTTCTTTTCTGGGCCAATAACTGCGGCGCGCTCGATGAACCCGCGATGAAAACGGTCGTTAGAGCAAAGAGTGAAAGAAAGCGTTTGATTGTAGGGGCAGGGCTGGTCCCCGCCCGTGTCGGTTTAAGCATCATGATCTTAAGTTCTATAAAAGCACGGCGGGCAGGGACCAGCCCCGCCCCTACTATTATTCATCTTCGGGTTTCGTGGTCCGGCGCGGGCGCACGGGCGCGTTGGCCGGTTGGACGGCGGGTGCGTTGGCTGGTCCTGCTTCCGCGACGGGATGCACTGCGCGCGTGCCGACCTCTGCGCGAAACTTTCCGTTGTCGTCGTAGAGTCGCCTGTACTGCAAGGTATTGCGGACGACGCCCTGCACGTAGCCGCGCGTCTCTTTGAAGGGAACCGCTTCGGCCCATTCGTCCAGTTCGAGGGGGAGCGTCGAGCGCCATTGGACGACGCGCCCTGGACCGGCGTTGTAGGCGGCGGCGACATATTCTATGCGACCGAACTTGTCCAGTTGATCGCGCAGGTAGCCCGTTCCCAGTTGAATATTGAGACGCGGTTCGTAGAGAGATTCTTCCGTCACCGCGCGGTCAACGCCGTACTTCCTGGCCGTCATTGTGCCGGTCCCGACGAGGACTTGCATCAAGCCGTTGGCGCGGGCGGGCGAATGCGCGCGCGGGTTGAAGACGGATTCCTGCCGGATGAGTCCGGCGACCTGATAGGGGTCCAGGTTTCTGGCGCGCGACTGCTCCGAGATGATGTCCCAGTAAGCGAGCGGGTAAAAGACATTCCACTCTTCGCGCGTCAACTCTGCGGGCTTCATCTGTGAATAATCCGGGTAACTCTTCTTGAGCGTGTTGAGCGCGCGCACGTTATCATTTTGCGAGCGATAGATACGCGCTATCGCGAGGTTGACGCGCGGGCTGTCGGGCGCGTTCTGCGAAGCCTGGGCCAACTCTTCGAGCGCCCAATCGTCCATCCCTATGTTCGTTAATTGGTCCGCTTTGAGGATGCGCTCGTCCTCCTTTGGGCCAACCGTTTCATCCGCGTATGAGACTGCCTGTAGATTGGCGACGGCGCGGGCCAGAGTTGAGTCTGGCGCAAGATTGGCGCGCGGCGCGTTGCCGTTGCGAAGCATCGTGTCGAGGCGTTGTTTCGAGAGATAGCCGTACCAGTTCGCGTCGTAGCGATCTTGCATCGCCTCGTAGATGGCGCGCGCGTCCGAGAGTTTTCCGGCGCGCTCCGCATCACGCGCGGCCCAGTAGCCAGCGCGCCCGCGATTGTCCGTGTTCTTGTCCGCATAGAGCGCGAGGTGTTCCATCAAGAGGCTTGAAGACTCAGCGTAGTTCTTTGCCTCGTGAGCCTGCCATGCAATCTCGAACTGCGACTGCGCCGCTTCCGCAGAGGCCGGATAGAAGTTGACCGCCGAGCGGAAAAAGTAGGAAGCATCCGCGATGTTCTTAGCATCTTTGGCGATTTGGCCCGCGTTGGAGAAAGCGCGCGGCGTCCATGTGCTCTGCGGAGAGCTTGCGCGCATCTGTTCGAGAGTGTTGCGGACCATATTCCACTGTCGCGCGACCGCGTAAGCCTGGACCAGATAATAGAAAGCTTCCGCGCGCGTCTCACCCGCCGAGCCGGGGACGCTGCCGAGCGCGTTGACGGCGTCGGGCGTGCGCTTGAGATTGGTGAGGGCGATGCCTCTACGCAGTTGCGTTGGCGCGCTGGCCGTGTTGGGAAAGCGCGCGAAGGCGTCCGCGTAAGCGGCGGCGGCATCGTTGTAACGCTTCGCCTCGTAGAGTTTATTCGCGCGTGTGATGGCCTCTTCGTCCGTCGCTGGTGAGAGTGTGGAATTCAAACGCGTGATGGCGCTCTGGGCCTCTGCGCTCTCGGTAGAGGCGGGCGCGTAAAAGTAGAGGCGGCGATACGCCGCGAGCGCGCGTGTCGGGTCGGAAGTCTGCTCCTCAGCTTTGGCCGTGAGGAGCAACGCGGCGGCGTCGGCCCTCTCGCTCAAATCTTTCAAGAGGAGAGGGACGGTTGCAGACTGTCCTTCCTGCATCAACATTTGCGCGGCGCGGAGGGTCGCCTCGCGTGCGCGCGTGGATGAAGGATACTCGCGCGCGAGTTGTTCGTAGGCGGCGCGTGCTTCGACGTTGCGACCCGCCTGCTCAAGCGCGCCAGCGCGCATGAAGAGCGCGGCATCGCTGAGGGCCGTGCGCGTGCGTATCAGGTTAGAGTCGAGGAGACTGGCGGCCCCGCCCGCGTCACCGGCCTTGAGCTTGATGCGTGCGCGGACCATGCGCGCGAGGGCCGCGATTTTCGTGTTCGGGTAATCGTTCTCAAAGCGTGCGACCACGTCTTCGGCGGGCAGCACGTCGTTGCGCGTCATGTTGCGTAATTGGTCCAGCGCGGCGGCCTCGCCCGCGCCCTGTTGCTGGCGCGTGTCGCAACTCGCGCTCAGAAAGGGCGCGAGCGATGCGCCGATGACGATGACGAGACCGATGATGATGAACGTGATGCGATGTTGACGAAAATCAATCAAGACGCTTTAAACCCTCCTCGCTACTCAAACGAACCGGACATCAATCCGGGTCGCTCTCTCTCTGATGCAATTCTCGCTAAGCCCGGCAGATAAAAGCAAGAGCGCTAACACACTCTCACAGAGAATGTCTGAAAAATTCAGGGCACACCCTTCAAGCTTATCCACGCCAGTGGATACATATGAGAGCCGGGGGCAAGCCTCAGCGTCGCCCCCGGTTATTGGTCCAACATAGAAACCGACCCTGCAAGGGTCGCACGTCAACATTGAATGTGCGACCCTTGCAGGGTCGGCTTGTGTGGTGATGAGCGTACCGGGGGCGCTGCCCACGGCTCTCACAGGTTGCCCTTTCAGGGCACAGGCGGCTTGTCAGTCAGCCTCACACGCCTGCATGGGAAGAGCAGTAGCGCTTTGATGAAGACAGAAAAAGCAGTGACAAGTGACAAGCAAGAAGCGCTTGTTTTAACTCGTCACTCGTCACTCATCACTTGTCACTGCTTTTAATGCTTGTCGGGGTAGCTGTGGCCCAATTTTGAGGGGTCGCCTTCGGCGAGCGTGTTGACGATTTCCTGGTGGAAATAGTCGAAGCGCGCGGCGACAGGGGGGGCGACGCGTTTATCGTACATCTGGCGCGAGCGGTCTATGTCTTCGCGCAGGCGTTCGTAAATGTCGCCGTGCGTGCGGCCCTCTCGGACCTTCTGCTCGTTGTAGAGTTTGATTTCGGAGACGAGCAGGCGTGCGAAGCGGCGCGCGTCGTTGTGCAAGCGTCTCTCCTCTTCGCCGACTTCGACGGGCAACTCCATGTCCGCGCCGCCGTACTGGCGTACTGCGCCGAGCGGCGCGGCGTACTGGTCCTGCGAGGCGGGCTGCGACGGTTGTTCGGCGGCGAAGTCCGTCGCGCTCGACGGTTGATTGAACGCGGGCGGAGCCTCCTGTACTAAAGTTACCTCGTCGTCCACCTGATGCGACGGGTCAACGTAGGGCGCGACGCCTTTCTCTTCCAACCCCGCCCCGCTTTCGTGCGCTTCGGATGACTGCGCGATGGGTTCCGCTTCTTCGATTATCTGAGGCTCGTACTCCGCACTTTCTGTCTCTCGCGTCACGGGCGCAGTCTCGACAGTGGACTCCTGTTGGGCCAACGGCGCGGACTGCTCTGCGTAGTCCGGCGTGTGTGGAGTCTCTTCCTGTTGCTGCTGCTCAGGTTGCTCTACAGTCTCTGTGGCCTGCTCCTGCGGCGCGTGGACTTGCGGCGCATCGGCTTGCGGCTCCGTGCGCGCTGCTGGCGCGGGCCGACCGACGGCCAGTAACTCGACGGCCATGCTCCCGACGCGCACGAGCGTCTCAATGGCTTCGAGGTTGACGGAGTTGGCGTCCAGCGCTGCGGAGTCCGCGTAGAGCACGGCGACGCAACGGCCTCTGACGATGAGCGGGACGGCGGTCATGTGTTGCGGAGGCTGCTCTGCGCCGAGTTGGCCGAGGAAGAGATGGTCCTGTGCGTTCTGGCCGGGCGTGCCGCTCCAGGTCGCGCGCGAGCGTGCGACATCGCTGAGCGGCGTGTCAGCGGAGAGCGGCAGGGTAATCCCGCGCACGCCCTCGTCGCCGATGGTGCCCTCAAAGCCGCGCGCGCGCCAGCCCATCGCCTGTTCGTTTCTAATGACGAAAAAGGCCACGCGCGGCGCGAAGGCGGCGGCGCGGTTGACGAGCGTGTTGAGAATATCTGCTTGCGTGCGTTGGTCATCGAGGTCTTCGATGGCGGCCTTGATGAGCGCCGTGTCGCTGCCGGATTTAGTCTGTGACGATTCGGCGGCGGCCTCTTCGATGCCTCGTTCGTGCGCGGCGCGCATGTGTTCCGAGATTGCGGCGGCGACGTACATGTTATCCGTCGCCTCGCTGGCAGAGCGCTCGCGCAAATGCTCGAACGCTTCGTTGAGTTGGCCCTGAATCCGCGCCACCTCTTCTTGCAGTTCGCTCAGGCGTGAATTGACATACTTATCAACTTCATCACGCAAACTCTTTTCCAGTTCTCCACTCACCACCTTCTCATCCTCCGTTCATGGGTGCATCACTCGGACCGTGAACCTCATGCTCTCAGCGATGCTCGTCGAAATGTTTTCGGGTGCTAAGGCCGTAGAGGGCCGCTCTCAAAAGCGTGGGGCCTCATAACGGATTATGGACGGCCTTCTGGAAGGGTGTCAAGAAACTCTTTCCCTTGATGACCCTGTGAGACGGTTTGACACTCTTAACGCCGCTACGTTATAACGGGCACTCACAGGGTCCGATTGCGGATTGAGGATTGCAGAGCCAGCTTGAAGGGATAAATTATTGGGCCAATCGGTTCGTCAATCGGTTCGCGCCCGTGACTTGCTCTCCGATTCAAAATCGAAGTTCGCCAATCCGCAGTCCGCAATCCGAAATCGAATGATGCCCGCTCGCATTATCATCGCAGACGATTACGCAGACAACCGCGAACTGTTACGCCTCATGCTCTCCGTGGCCGGGTACGAGATACAAGAGGCGCGCGACGGTCGTGAGTGTCTCAGGATGGCGCTGGCGGAACCGCCGGACCTGATCCTGATAGATGTCTCGATGCCGGTGCTGGACGGGTGGGGCGTGCTCAGAGAACTGCGTGCGGACGAGCGAACGCGGGGGATTGCCTGCGTGGCCTTCACGGCGCTGGCGGACATGAACGACGAAAGGGCACTGCAAAAAGGTTTCGATGCCTACATCGCCAAGCCCTTCAACGGCAAAGACCTGCTTGAGACGGTCGCGCGATTGCTCGCGGGGGCGCGCGTGGAGGGAGAGCGCAGGCCGGAAGTCAGCGGGCGCTAAAGGACCGGGTGAGTGAAAAAAATCTGTGGCACATCAAAAAGTTAAGACGGAAGAAGATGTTGAGGAGTTGGGCGCGGGAGAGATTCTCGTCGCGTTTGAGAAACTGTTCGGCGGCGGTCGCGGCGTAGGAAAGTTCGCGCGCTCAGGCGTGCGCTATGTTAAGTTGCGCGGCGGCGCGATGCTCATCGAACAGAATCCGAAGAAGAGCAGCGAGTGGGCCAGGATGGCGGCGGGCGGCCATCGCGTGGCCTGGGTCATGCGCGACGGCGAATACCTGGCGCGCGTCGTGGACGGCGAAGTGATCATGCTCGACTGAGAAAGTTGCACACGCAATTTTAATGTAAAAGTGAAAAGCGCATGGCGGGTTGCCATGCGCTTTTCAGTATGTCCCCTCTTAGATGAAGGGAGAGTTGGTTTGGACCAGTAACCCCTTGCAAAGGGCCGCGAGACGGTTACTGGCAACTGCTCATGACAGTGTATTGTGGACCACTGTCCACAGCACTCCCGCCATTGCCCTGGTTCGCAGGCACTTTCACCTGTGCGGTCTTCGTCGCCACATTGCCAGCGGCATCCCGGACCTTGAAGGTAATCGTGTAGACGCGTCCATTGCTGCCACCATCACGCTCGGCTCTGAGTTGGACGGACTTGCAATTGGCCGCGATGACGATGTCGTTGAGCGTGTTACCATCGCCCCCGCTATTCTCCGCTTCGTCGCTGGTGACTTTCGAGATGAACACCTTGCTGAGATTCACGCTTGAATCGCATGTATCGCTGGCGCTGGCGACGAGGTCTGAGATGTTGATGGTCTGGTATTTGTGATTGGGCGGCCAGAGCGTGATGTTCTGACCGTTGAGCGTGATGGTTGGTCCTGACGTGTCCACCACATTGATTGTGCGTGTGGCCGTGCCGGTATTGCCGCTCGTATCGCTGGCCGTATAGGTCAACGTGTACGTCCCGACCACATTAGGATTGACGCTGCCGGAAACTGAGACCGTGACAGCGTCGCAGTTGTCCGTCGCGCTTGCGCCCGGATCGGTAAAGCCGGTGTGACACTCGACCGTCATCGGATTGGCTCCGGCGAGCGTGAGTGTCGGCGCTTGATGATCAGAGACGGTCACTGATTGCGATGCGGTAGCAGTGTTGCCGCCGCCATCCCTGACCGTCCAAATCACCGTCGTCGTCCCTTTGGGGAATGATGAAGGGGCGTTGTTGGTGACGGTTGTGCCGGAGCAGTTGTCCGCAACCGTCGGCGTGCCTAATGCCACGCCCGTCGCCGCACATGAACCCGCATCAGTACTGGCGTTGACTGACGGAGGGGCGGTAATCGTCGGCGGTGTGACATCGTTGACGCGGAAGACCATCGTCTTCGTAGTGCTGTTCGGCGGATTGGTCGTGTCCTCCGGGTCACCGTCGTAGACCGTCACCGTGATGGTGTGCGCGCCCGGTCCAACCAGTGTGCCAGCCGCAGGGGTCTGGACGATGGTCAGGAGTTTGAGCGGCTTGCAGTTATCCGAAGCCGTGCCGAGCGGAGGCGCAGTCCCTTCAGGCCCGCCGCTGCTGACCTGTATGACTTCCGGGACTTCTACCAGACAGGCGTCTGCGGGGACAGATACCGTCACGTCCGGGACCAGTTTGACATCAGGCGGCAAACTGTCCTTGACCTTCACGGTCTGCTCACAGGAGGCTGTGAGTCCGGCTTTATCCGTCGCCGTCCAGGTGATGGTAGTCGTGCCGACGGGGTATGCATCCGTCAACGCATGGCCGTCATCACGAACGCCCTTGATGGTCGCGCTGGTGCAGTTGTCCGTGACGGCGGGAGTCGTAATCGTCACTCTCGCTTCGCACGCAGTCGCGCCAGCGTTGACGACTATCGAAGCCGGACAGGTGAAAGACGGAGGCGTTGTGTCACGAATCGTGACTCTGAAGAAGCACGTCTCGCCGGTCGCGGAAGCGGCCTTGACGGTCGTCGTGCCAACCGGGAAGAAAGAACCGGAGGGCAACGCCGCGCCCGTCTTGGCGTTGGTGTAAGTGACCGCGCCGCAATCTGTGCTGGCCTCCGCCGCATAGTTTACGTTCGCGCCGCAGGAGTTGGCATCGCTGTCCTGCGAGATATTGGCAGGGCAGGAGAGCGTGCAGGTTGCCTGCGATTGGACCGTCACGTTAAAGCTGCAAGTGTTGCTGTTGCCAGCAGCATCCGTCGCGGTGCAGGTCACGGGAGTTGTCCCGACGTTAAAGCTTGAGCCGGAAGCTGGCAGGCAACTGACCGCAGAGTTGTTGAACGAAGGGTCGTTGTCGGTCGCTAAGGGCGGCGCATAGTTGACGATGGCCGAGCCTGCGCCCGCAGCGCTTTCAAAGGTCGTGTAATCATCAGGGCAATCAATCGTCGGGCTTTGCGTGTCCTTCACTTCGACCGTGAAGCTGCACGCGTTGCCCGTCTCACCGCTGACCGAGACGACCGTCACGCCGACGGGGAAGAGCGAGCCTGATGCAGGGCTATAGTTCAAATCGCCGCAGGCCGCGCTGGACCCTGTGGCGAGCGGGAGCGTGACGAACGCGCCGAACTCGTCATGCGCGTTGGGCACGTTCGTGATGTTCGCCGGACAGGTCACGACGCACGGTTCGATGTGGACCGGGGCGCTGTCCGTCGAAGTGTCGTTGGGAGCGAAACGGTCGCCGGGAGAGGTCGCCTGAATGCTGGCCGTGGCGGTAATCTTCTCGTCCGCCGGAGCGCCTGGGCTGACTTTATAGACGACCGTGAAAATCGCTTGCTCGCCGGAGGCCAGCGTGTTGATAGTGCAGGTGGACGCGCCAATCGCGCCAATCGCGGGAGTCGTACAGGTGAAATTATTACCCGTCTCCTGTGTCAGCGAGACGAAGGTCGTATCGTTCGGAACCGTATCCGTCAACACGACGGTCGTCGCATCATTCGGCCCGTTGTTGATGACATCAAGCTCAAACTCTATATCGCTGCCCGGAGAGGCCGTCGCACGCTTGACCAGCTTGTTGACTGAAAGATCAGCGTTGGCGTTGTTCGGGTCGCGCACCGTAAAGAAGCTGGAGGCGCGCGCCGCTCCGTCCGAGATGGAGGTGATGTTGGCCCGCCAGAGTCCGACATTGCCGTTGGCCGGAATGGTGAAAGATGCGGTCAGCGAGCCTGTCGTAATGTCTGGACTGCTCGCTTGCACGAGGTCCGTAGCCCCGACCCAATCAACGTGAGCCTTGAGGTTCGGGTCCACGTTTGTCACCTTCACGCAGACCGTGTCGGTGAGATTGAAAACGTTCTGCGGCGTGGTGCAGTTGGCCGCGTAGAACGTCAGGGTCGGTATGGGCGGCGGACCGATCTGCGGTTGGAGCGGCGCGGGAATATTGAAGAAGACTGACGCCGTGACGGGCGGGAAAGCGCGCCGCATCGCTGCCAGAAAATAGTTCTCAACTGTTGTCCCGTCTTTTAAGACGACGTGGGCATTCAGATTGCCGCTCGCGGATTTGTCCGGGGATGAGGCGCTGGAAGTGGCATACACAGCGGCGTTCATCAAGATGAATAAGAGGGCGAACAGGCAGTAGCGCGCGGGACGAAGGGGGAAGCGCGTCGGCGGCCTGTGATGCCTCACTCGATATATGGCTGCTCTCATCTGTGCCGTGAGGTGGCGCAGTAGAGCGGGATTTGCGGTCTTCATAACATCCTCACTTTCAGTTTGCCTTCAAAAGGGCGGACCAAAATCAGGCGATTCCTGCTCCACCTCAAGCGGAGACGGGCAGGAGACCAGTAGGCATCTGCACAGACGTTTATGTGCAGAGAGCTACTGCTGACCCTTAGTGGTAAAAGGACCACTCTGATCTGCCGTGTTGTTGGAAAACCGATTGTTGATGAACGAAGTGACCGTCACACCTCCGGCGGCATTCGTGCCAGAGTTCGTACAATTGAAGATATTGCAGTTCGAGAGGAAGACTTTATTGGCCCCGCCAGCGGTCGTCACGCGCACGCCCTCTGCGAGGTTCGAGATGGTCACGCCTTCCAGATGCACTACGTCCACGGCAGCCGCCGCGACGGTCGCCACGCGAACGCCGATGTCAGTGCCGCCGTTGCCTTCGATGGTCGTGTTGCGAATCGTCGCCTGCACGTTGTCCTGTATGTTGATGCCGATGTTGTTGTCCTGCAAATGAGTGTCCGTAATGGAAGCCTTGAGGATTCCGGCGGAGGTCGTCATGCGAATGCCCGCGTCAACGTTGGCAGTGCCGGGGCCACTGTATGTCCCGGCGAGATTGTTGATGGTGAGATTGCCGCTGTTGGTCAGGTTCGCGTTGACGAGGCTGTTCGTAACTCTGGAGATGGTGCAATTCTCTATCACCAGACTGCCGCCCGCGTTGAACCAGTTGATGCCGTTGATGCCTGTGCCCGCGCCGTTGATGGAGATGTTGCGGAGAACTACTTTGTCTGTGTTAAGGATGTTGATGTTAAAGCCGTTGGTCCCGGCGGAGAGCACGGAAGCGAGCACGCCCTGGCCGTCAATGGTGATGGACTTAGTGATGGTCAGAGTGCCGAAGCCGCCGGAATCAATGGCGTCAATCTCACCGGCGGGGGCGGTCTTGGAAATCGCGCCCGCGAAGGTCTTACAGGGAGCGGTGCGGCTGCACGGGTTGGCGTCATCGCCGACGCCTGAGACCCAGGTCCGCGTCGCCTGTGCGTGGGCCAGAGAACTGCACGCGAGAGCCATAATTAATCCTGTCAGGATATTAAGAGCGAATCTGTTTTTATTCATGGTGTGTCTCCTGCCACCTGATTGGTGGACCAAAAATAGGACGAGGGGTTAATAGTTGACCCGCGTCATCAACGAAGGGACAGGGGGTTCCTTCTTGTGCATCTGACGCAGGCGGAAAGGGCGAAGGCATATCGAATGGAATGATTGTCTGTAAGCGCAGATAGTATCTACGGCAATACTGTTGCTGACGCCGCGTCCCTGACCGGCAGCCCGATGCCCTGCGGGGCCGCCTGTTCTTGACGTGATTGAAGTACGACGCGAGAGTGGCTCTAATCCGATTGGACTCGTTACGTTAATGCGGGCCAGTCGCGCCGTCGTGCTTCACACATGGAATGCCAGGGAAGCATGAACATGCCTGACTATTTAAAAGCCTGGAAGATTGTGAACGCGAAGTTCAAAAGAAAGCTTCGGCAGGTGAAGCGAGTCTTGTCGCTCGCTGTCTGGGCCGCCGTTTAACTTATCAAGCAGGCGGCAGGACACTATGACAAATTCCTGGTCCTGTCAAGGCGAATTCAGAGAGTTTGCGAAGCCAAAAATGAGAACCTGGGGCTAGATGGCCCCAGATTCTCTTTTTTGGCCCATGCCTCACGCCGGGAAACTGGCGTCGGCATTTCTGGTCCAGAATACTGAGAGCTTATCTCTGGCCGGGCGCGGCGTTGACGTACGTCCCCGCGATGTCCAAGGCGTTGCCCGTAATCCGGTTGTTCACATATGACACCGCCTGCGTGAACGAGGCCATGTTCACCCCCGCGTTGTTGTTGTCATAGATGTCG
>DASYML010000086.1:0-32659 GCA_036009045.1 Pyrinomonadaceae bacterium | reverse complement strand
GATGAAAGTGCGGCTCTTCAAGATGAATAATCCGTCTTTCATCTTTGCGCCTTCCTACTTCCGACTTGCTCTTGTGTCTGGGTTACGCTTAAAATGCTTGTCTTTGACTGCCGGGTGAATTCATTCCCGTTGCGCTCTACTGCTGCTCAAGCTCCCGTGAGCATTAATACTTTTGTGTCCGTGCTTTTATTCGGAGGCTTTTCTGTGAAGCAAGCTTTTCGTTCGTTCTCTGCCGTCGCGGCATTTCTTTTCATCCTCTGTGTCGCCACACATACCGGCGCGCAAACGCCGTCCGCGACTCCCGACTCCGCCGTGGCGCAACTGACCAGTTCCAGATTCAACGCCTTTGTCGGCGATGTCAGCGGCGACGGTCGTTTTGTGGTTGTCGAATCCACCGGCGACATCGCCACGGAGAAGATTCCGTCCACGGATGCTGCGGGCAAGCCGACCATGAACCCGCGCAATAATGAGGACGGCAGTCGAGAGATTTTTCTGGTGGATTACGCGCAACGCCGTATCTTTCAGATTACGGATACGCGGAGCGCCCTCAAAGACCCGACCAAGCCGCAGGTCGCCATCACGACCCCCACGGATTTCAGCAACATCGTCGTCGAGGTCAGTAATAACAAGCCCATGATTAGCAACGATGGGCGCTGGATTGTGTTTAGCTCGAACGCTCCCACTCCGGGAAAATACGATGGCAGCGTGGCGGCCAACCAGACGGCATTACAGGCGGACGGCAACCAGGAACTCTTCCTTTACAACATCCCCGCCGTCACGAGCGTTGATTTGTCGAGCGGCGCTGACATCCCTTTTCAAGATTTAGCGGGCGGCACTTTCACCGCCATCACGCCGGGCACGCCCGCCAGTCGCCTGCCGCAAGCGGGCACGGCCACCTCCGCGCCCTTCGTCGCAGATGATAATCGAGACGCGACCATCGTCACGCTGAGCGACGGCGACCCTTCGACGCTGGATACGCCCGTCGTGGCCTTCGTCTCGACGCGCGACATCGCCACCATAGGCAAAACGGCGACGCATAATAACGCCGACGCCAATCCTGAAGTCTTCATCTACAACGGCACGGCTGGAAGTATCTTGCAGGTGACGGATACCAAGGGCGGTTTCGTCTTCAACGAAAACCCTGCGCTCTCCGGTAACGCCTCCGTCCTGGCCTTCATCTCCAACTCGAACATGACGGGCGAGAATGACGATGACGGGAAGGGCAACGGCGACTCGGAAATCTTCGTCGCCAGATACAACGGCACTGACATCACCAGTCTCAAGCAGGTGACGAAGACCAAGCAGACGAGCCTGACCACTCCCATCAACGTCCTCAACCTTGGCCGTCGCGTGAGCCGCGATGGAACCTACGTTGCTTTCGAGTCATCCTCGGATGCTCCGAAGACCGGCGGCACAATCGCAGACCCGAATACCTACACGGTCTTCCTTTATAACGTCGGTGATGAAACGTTCACGGCGGTTGGCCCAAAACCCGCTGTCGGCAGCGGCGGCGACGTGCGTCGTTTTCCCGTCTTTACGGACTACAACAATGCTCTCGCACCGGGCAGGCTGCTCTTCGTCTCGGCCCTGAATTTCAGGCCCGACGGCACGTTTCCGGCTGCGGCCAGTGCGTCCGAAGGTCTCAACCCGACGAACCAATCGCAGATTTTCTCCGCGCCTTTGCCCGTACCTACGACCATCAGTTTCACACGTTTGACGAACAATCCGACGGGCAGCGGCAGCTTTCCGATTCTTCAACCGTTCGCCACCAACACCGTCCGCCGGACCATCTTCAGCGAAGGCAACATTGAATTCGGCGGCGGCAACTCGGACCTTTCCGTTGAAGCCTTTTTACTGTTGAGCGCGCCGACGAACGCGACCGACGCGGCGAGCACGACGACGCTCTCCTTCTTCACTGGCTTGACGGAGCGCCCCGTCGCGACTGCCAGTCCGACACCGACGCCGACACCATCTCCGAGTCCGACGCCGACGCCCGATGTCGTGCCCGGTCTGGCTCCCGGCGAGTTGGGCCTGATTCGCTCGAACGCTCCACTCGCCTCATCGAATCAATTCTCCTGTCCCGACCCGAACAATAAAGGGTGCGCTTCCGAGACCGCGCGCAGGCCGTCTTTGCCCGTCGAATTGAACGGCGTCACCGTCGCCGTCAGGGGCGGAGCATCCGGCCTCTACTATGTCGGCAATGACCAGAACCAGATCAACTTCGTCGTGCCGCCCGGATTGACCGCGCCGACGACCACAGACAACACTCTGCCCATCGTCATTCTCAACAACAACGCGGCCTCCAATCCGCCGTCTGTCATTCGGAGCCGGATTCCTATCGTCGCGGCGCAGCCGGACGTAGGCTCGTCTACGAATGGACCCGGAGGACGCGCCGCCGTCACGAATGTCACCAACACCTGCGCCGGGCCGACCAACGAGCCGTTTAGCGTCACCACCACCAGACCGAAAATCGTTGGCGGAGTCTGTAGCGCGACCGAGATGGAAACGGTCCCGACCGTTCTGCAAATTCTCCTGACAGGCGTGCGCGGCGCGCAGACGGGCCAGGTCACGGTCACCATCGGGACCACTGCGATTACAGGGACCACCGCCATCACCTTCACAGGGCTGGCTGACACAGCCGGGACGCTGACGCCCGCCAACGACACGCCCGGTCTGGATACTATCAACGTCGCGCTGCCAGCCTCTTTAGCGGGCGCGGGCGATGTCCCGATAGTGGTCTCTGTGACGATTAACGGCGTCACGTTCACCAGTCGTCCGACGACGGACACGCCGCCGCACATTACGATTAACCCGTAAGCGTTCTCGCTCTTTTGAGAGTGAGCACGCAACGCTTTGTGACGGCCCGCCAAAGGCCAAACCTGACAGCCCGCACGACGAACGCTCTTGCCACGCGCTCGTGCGGGCTGTAAATTTTGCTCTTGACCATGATGGGCCAACGAGTGACGACAAGATGATTGAGATTGAAGAGCCTCAGTTCGACGTGGACAGCCTGGCGGGCATCATGCGTGAGGAAATTATACGCCGCCGCGCTGTAGACTCTGTGGGCCACGCCGCGTCCGGTTCAACCGCCGCCACTGCCGCTGCTTCCGTTGCGATGACGAACAACGGTTCATCACAAACGAATTCGCCAGCCCTCTCGCCCGTGGGCCAACAGCCGCTCGCTTTGCAGCCCGCGTTTCAGCCGCACGCAGACCATCGCTATCACGTCGCGGACCTGCTCCAATATCACGACCGCAACTTTATACAGAACGCCTACCGCGCCATTCTCAAACGTGGCCCGGACGCCACCGGCTTCAAGGATTTCATAGAAGCGTTGCGCTCCGGTCGTCTCAACAAGATAGATATTCTCGCGCGCCTGCGTTATTCATCCGAGGGACGCGCAAAAAAGGTCCAGGTTAAGGGATTGCTCCTGCCCGCCGTCATCAGGCAGAGCTACAGAGTCCCCTTGCTGGGCTATCTGCTCCAACTCTCCGTCGCCGTCGCACGCCTGCCGACAACCGCGCGCAGCCAGCAACAGTTTGAAGCGCACGTCCTGGCCCAACAGGAACAGATGGTTGACTACGCCAACGCCACCCGGACCACTCTCGCCAATCAAGCGAGGGAAGTCTCCGCCGCGCTCGCGCGCCTCAACGCCGCGACGCAGGCCAGCGCGCACCGTCAACAGCAACTCGAACTTCTCATCCGAGAGCAACACACAATTCTGGACCAGCTACGCGCCAGCCTCGCAGAACTCGGCCAGCATCTCGAAACACGTCTCGCCGAAGCCGCGTCCCGTTGGCAAGAGCACCTGCGCGTCCTTGAGACACATTTCGTAGAAGAAATGTCTGCGGGCCACGCGCGCACGGAACTCCTCGAAACTCGCCTCGCGTCGGAAGGCGCGGCGCGCAATGAACAGGTCTCTCTGCTCAACCGCAGTCTCAAATCAGAGACCGAAGAATTGAGAAACGAGATTGAGCGAGCCTCTCATCAACTACGATCTGGAACCGACGCGGCGCTCGAAAAACAGCAGCAGTTGCGCGCCGAACTAATCTTGCACGGACAACGCGTGACGCGTCTCCTCGAAGATGTCACCGCGCGTCTCCCCGCTTCACTGGATCATCTGCCATCTTCTTCGCTGGACCCGTCGCACGCTATTCTGGACCAATCACCGGTTATCCTGGACCAGTCGCAATTGCAGGCGCTGGCAGATGAAGAGCGGCACACGCTGGATGCTTTCTACGTCTCATTCGAGGACCAGTTTCGCGGCAGCCGCGCGGAGATTAAAGAGCGTTTGAAGATTTACCTCCCGCTCTTTGAGCGAGCGGGCATCGGCACACGCGAGATGCCCATCCTCGACATAGGCTCGGGACGCGGCGAATGGCTGGAACTATTGAGCGAGAAAAATTTGCGCGCGAGCGGCGTGGACCTCAACCGCGTGCTCGTCGCGCAATGCCGCGAGCGCGGGCTTGAGGTCATCGAAGATGACGTGATGCATTACCTGCGCGCCCTGCCGGATGCGAGCCTCGGCGCGGTGACGGGCTTTCATCTCGTCGAGCATCTGCCCGTCGAGACGCTCATCAAAATGCTGGACGAGACGGTGCGTGTGGTTAAGCCGGGCGGCGCTGTCATCTTCGAGACCCCGAATCCGCAAAACGTGCTGGTCGGAAGCTGCAATTTTTATTTCGACCCGACGCATCGCAATCCCTTGCCCGGACCCATCATGAAATTCCTCGTCGAGTCCAGAGGCTTCGCGCGCGTCGAGGTCATCAACCTCAACCCGTCCGACACCGAAAGGGTCGCGGGCGAGACGGATTTAATCAACCGCTTCAATCAATATTTCTATGGCCCGATGGACTACGCCGTAGTCGGGTGGAAAGTGTAAGTCAGGAGTCAGGAGTAGGAGTTGGGAGTCAAAAGCAAGAATCTGTCTTTGACTCTTGACTCTTGACTCCTGACTCCTGACTCCAGACTCTTGAGAATATGCGTATCTTGATTGCCACGACTCATGTGCCGTTTATACGGGGCGGCGCGGAGGCACATGCGGAGGGTCTGCGCGACGCTTTGCGCGACGCGGGGCACGAGGCGGAAATCATCGCCGTGCCTTTCAAGTGGTATCCGCCGGAAAAAATATTGGACCACATGCTGGCCTGTCGCCTGCTCGACTTGACGGAAGTCGCCGGGACGCCCGTTGACCTTCTCATAGGTCTCAAGTTTCCCGCTTACCTGATTCCGCATCCGAACAAAGTTCTCTGGATTCTGCACCAGTTTCGCACGGCCTATGAATTATGGGACCACCCGCTCGGCGATCTGATTTACTCGCCCGACGGCACAGAGGTGCGCGACGCCATACACGACGCGGACCGCAATCTGATTCCGCAGGCGAAGGCCGTCTACGCCAACTCGGGCACGGTCGCGCGGCGCTTGAAAGAGTATTGCGAGATAGACTCTTCGCCGCTCTATCATCCACCGCCGCACGCGGAAAAATTCTACACGGGGGAAGCTCTTGACTATCTCTTTTTCCCCAGCCGCCTGTGTCTGCCCAAGCGACAGGCGCTCGTGCTCGAAGCGTTGGCCCACACGTTGCAACCAGTGCGCGTGCGCTTCGCGGGCACACCTGACCGCCCGCGTTATGCCGAAGAACTCAAAGCGCAGGCGCGCAAGTTGAAGGTGGGCGGGCGCGTCGAATGGCTCGGACAGGTGACGGAGGAAGAGAAGCGCGAACTGTACGCACACGCGCGCGGCGTCGTTTACCCGCCCGTGGATGAAGATTATGGTTACGTCACGTTGGAGGCGATGCTGGCCGCGCGGGCTGTCATCACCTGCACGGACTCCGGCGGCCCGCTTGAGTTTGTCCGCGCGGGCGAGACGGGTTTAATTGCGGAACCGACGCCGCAGGCACTGGCCGGGGCAATGGACCAATTATGGGAGCATCGCTCGGAGGCTAAAGGTTGGGGAGAAGCCGGTCGCGCGCTCTACGAGAAGATGGATATTTCCTGGACCAACGTCATCCGAAAATTACTGGCGTGAGATTATCATTATCATGAGAAGATTACTGGCGTGAAATTGAACTGGTTCTCACCGTTGCCGCCCGCCAGCACGGACATCGCGCATTACACGACGAGAGTCCTGCCAGCCCTCGCATCGCGCGCGGAGGTCACGCTCTGGACGGACCAGGAGGATTGGGACGCGGCGTTGAAAAGATATGCCGAAGTGCGCCGCTACAGTCCCGAACGTGTGCCGTGGGCCGAACTCAATCGCGCGGATATGTCTGTCTATCACATCGGCAACAACCCGCTTTTTCACGGCTCCATCTGGCAACTGAGCCGTGCGGCTCCGGGCCTCGTCGTTCTCCATGACATGCGCCTTCATCATTTTTTCGACGGACTCTATCGCGTCAAGTGGCGCGACCTGGATGCGTATCAATCCGTCATGTGTAAATATTATGGCGAGCAAGGCAGGCTTGATGCGCTTGAGTGTTTCACACAGGAGGCGCGCAATATAGACTCTATGGCGGAGCGGTATCCTTTGACGCAACTGGCGACGGAGAACGCGCTCGGCGTACTGGTCCACACGCGCGAAGCGTTCGCTCAGCTTAAGCTTGAACGCCACCGCCCGGCGGCTTACGCGCCGCTGCCCTATGAGGCGGGACCGCGCCATCAGGCTTCGCAAACTTCTTCGGAGCATGACGGGGGCGCTATTAATGGTCCACCTTATCATCTGGTCGTCTCCGGTTATCTGGGCCGCAACAGGCGCCTCGATGCGCTGCTCAAAGCGCTGGCGGAATTGCCGCAGAAGGAACAGTTTCATCTGGATATTTACGGGCAGGTGCTGGACGATAACAAGCACTTACGCGCGAGCATTCGCGCGCTGGGCCTCAAGCGTCTGGCGACCATTCACGGGTTTGTGCCGGAAGCGGAATTGGACCAGGCGCTCGCTCGCGCGCATCTGGCAATTAATCTTCGTTACCCGACGATGGGAGAGGCTTCGGGCAGCCAGCTACGTATCTGGTCGCACGCGCTGCCGAGCCTCGTCACGAAGGTTGGCTGGTATGCGTCTCTGCCCGCCGAGACGGTCGCCTTCGTCCGTCCCGCTCATGAGATTCAAGACATACAGTCTCACCTCAAGGCTTTTCTCAACGCGCCCGGCGACTTCGCTATGATGGGCCAAAGGGGTCGCGCCCTGCTCGAACAGGAGCACGCGCCGGACGCTTATGCTCAAGCCATTCTGGACTTCGCGCACACAGCCAGACGCCACGCCGCGCATCACTCCGCCTACAAGTTGGCCCGACGCGCCGGAGCCTTGATGAGCGACTGGATACCCCCGAAATCTCAGGACGAAACCTTCAAGAGAGTCGCCACGGAAATATTCACGATAATGAAAGACAGAGGCTAGAGGCTGGAGACTAGAGGCTAGTTAAAACATCTTTGCTTTTCCTAGCCTCTAGTCTCCAGCCTCTAGCCTCCGCCCCTTGATATGTACATCGGTCTGGACGGGATTCCGCTTAACGAACCCAGAACGGGGGTCGGGCATTACACGCTGGAATTGGCGCGTGCGCTGGCCGTGTGCTCGCCGTCGGATGAGTTTGAGATTGCCTCGCCGCTGCCTTTTTTGCCGTTGATGGACCAGGAATCGGAAGAGCATTTGCCGCCGAATCTGAGCATGGTGCAGGTGGAGGTGAACGCGCTCAGCAAACACTGGTGGACGATAGGGTTGCCGCGCTACATCAAGCGAAAATCGTTCGCGCTCTTTCATGGGACCAATTATGATGTGCCCTTGTGGAAGAGATGCCCGACCGTGCTGACGATTCATGATCTCTCGCTGCTGCTTTATCCATTGACGCATGAGCCTGGACGCGTCCGGCGCGCGCGTCGCCGGTTGCCGCTCATGGCAAGCGCGGCGACGATGATTATCACTCCGACGATGAGCGTGCGCGGGGAAGTCTGCGCGCACTTAAGCATCTCGCCCGAAAAGGTAGTCCCAGTGCCGGAAGCGCCGCGCGATAATTTCCGGCCCATTAATGCGGCGTGGTCGGAGATGACGAGAAAACGTCTCGGCGTGGAGGATGAATTCGTGCTCTTCGTCGGGACTATCGAGCCGCGCAAAAACCTGCGCATCCTCGTGCAGGCTTTCGCGTTGGTCTCGCGTGCGACGGGTGCGCGCACGCAGCTTGTCATCGCGGGGAAAAAGGGATGGTTGACGGACGACCTCTTCGTTGAGTTGAAAGCGTCGGGCGTCGCGGAGCGAGTGCTCTTCACAGGCTACTTGCCGGACGAAGATTTGTGTGCGCTCTATTCATCATGCATGGCCTTCGTCTACCCGTCGCTTTACGAAGGGTTCGGATTGCCGCCTCTTGAGGCGATGGCCTGCGGCGCGCCCGTCATCGCCAGCCGCATCCCCAGCCTCGTCGAAATCACCGGACCAGTTGCCCGCCTCTTCGCGCCGGATAATCCACAGGAGTTGGCCCAACACATCATCACTCTCCTGGCAGACGAGGGCCAGCGACGCCATCTCTCAATGCTCGGACGACAAAGAGCGGCTGAATTCTCCTGGAAGCAGACCGCTCTCAAGACCCTCGAAGTCTACGCGGAAGCGAAGGAGAGAGGCTAGAGGCTGGAGACTGGAAGCCAGGCTTATAGCGGTTTGCAATTGCGTGAGACCTTGGCGCCTTGGCGTGAGACTGTTTCTCGCTGGTGGCGCCAAGGCGCAAAGTAAAATCAGACTCTTCACGGTCATGGTCGCATCCAGTTGCAAACGACTATAGGGCCGGAGAGGGGAGACTCGTAAAGCGGAGGTTGGAGGCACAAGATAAGAGGCTAGTGAAGAACAGATGTCCTTCACTAGCCTCCAGTCTCAAGCCTCTAGCCTCTGCTTTAGTGGATGTTGGCGCAGTCCCTGTTGGTGTGCGTGACGGTGGTCCCGAAGCGCTCCTGGTATTCACGAGAGGTGATGAAGGAGCAGACCATGCCTCTGAAGTTGCCAGGCTCTTTGTTGGTCACGACATCTAGCCAGAAGCCGTAGCCGCCCGCGTCCGGGTCGCGTCTCAGATAACCGAAGTACTGCATGAGCACGAAGGACGGGTAGTAAACAGACTGTTTGAAGGCTGCATTCTCGATGGCCTCGCGGAGCACGAGGCTGCGGCTATTGTTCATGCTGCTGCCGGTGTTGTAAGTGTTGATGAGCGACGTGCGTTGTCCCGCGATGTCCACACCTGAGCCTGCCTTGAGGTTGGCGGTCAGCGCGTCAACGAAGGTCGCGGCGGTGGTTGCGCTCTGATAAGCCTGTGTGAATTCGGCGCGCTGGACGAAGGCATCCGCGAAGGCGATCTTGCTCTGGTCCAGATTCGCGCCGCCGACGACCTGTCGCCTGTCCGGCATGAACTCCGCGTACACAGGCGAGCGTGCCAGCCCGCCCTTGTAGAGACGATAAACGAAGCTGCCCGTGTTCTGGAATTCGTTTTCGACGAAGAAGGCTGCGGAGACTCCGACGCGGCGCGAGTTGAGGCAAGCGGCGTCCGTGCTCGCACACTTGTTCAGTTCGCCGGTCCAGTAACCCATCCCGCTCGTATCGGGGAAGCGGTTGAGGAAGTCAACGTAGTGCTGGCTGACGAAGAAATCCGAATCGTCAATGGTAATGGGCTGGTTCGTGCCCGGTCGCAGGCGCAACGGTTTGACTTTGGTATTACCGTAGAAGAGGTCGGAAGGCAGGTTCGGGTCTTCCGTCACGATTCTGAGCGTCGGCGCGCTCTGGCTTTGCCCCAACACACTGACGGCGGCGAGTGCTAACGTGAGCACGGCAATCATAAACTTTAGCATCACAATACTCCTCAATTTCTATCGCTGGCTAAGCTCTCATTTGTTACATGGAATTAACGGAGAGGGAGAGGTGCTCTCGTCACCATCAAGGGGCGGGGCTGCGCCCGTTAGACGCAAATCAGTGTAGCCTGCGCCTCACTTTTTGTCAACGAGATTGGTTAAAAAGTAGTGGTTCATTTTGGCTTGAGTGAGTAAGAAGGGGCGTTCACCACCGCAGACACAGAGCGCACAGAGTTTGCACAGAGACTTGAATGTTAACCTCTGTGCTTACTCTGTGTCTGCGGTGGTGAATCACAATGTCCTGGACACTCAAGATGAAAATAACCCGCTATCCTTGCTTGAGAGGCTTGCTCCTGTCTGGCAAATGCGTGTTAATATGACGGACGACAAGCAGGGCCACTCCCCGTCCGCTCCGTCATTTCGCATCCGGCTTATTTTAAACCTCAAAGCGTTTTATGCGTCGTTCGGCTATCTCTCTAATTCTCTTCGCGCTCGCGCTCGGCTGGGCCGTGCCGGTGCGCTCGTACACGCTTCAATACGGGGACAGTTCGGCGACCTTCCAACTCCACTGGCAGACCATGCCAATCAGGATCGCGCTCTCCACTTCGCTCAATTCTCCACCGCCCAACATCAAGCCGGGTAGCGACGTTGAGGGTGCTGCGCGCAGGGCGCTCGGACGCTGGCAGGAGGCCGCGAACGTGCAGTTTGAGATTAGCTCTAACAGCGCGCAATTCGTCAGCCCCGGCGGTGGCGGCGACGGCCTCAGCCTGATTACGGTCGCCCCGAACCAGGAGCCGGGTCTCTTCGACGGAAACCGCACGGGCCGCACGCGCGTCTTCTTCGACCCGACGACCGGCTCCATCACGGAAGCCGACATAGCCATCAACCCCGGCCTCCAATTCTCCACAGACGGCACGCCCGACACTTACGATCTCGAATCCGTCCTGACGCATGAAATCGGGCATCTCCTGGGACTCGAACATTCGGGCGTCGTCGGCGCGACGATGCAGCCCAGGCAGGGCCAGAATGGATTGTACGGCCTGACCGCCATCACGCCGCGCACGCTTTCTGATGACGACCGCGCGGGCGGGCGTGCCATCTACGGGCTGCCCAGCGGGCAACACACGGGCGTCGGCGTCATCGCCGGAAGAGTTATCAACGGCAATAATGGTGGACCATTATTCGGCGCGCATGTCTGGGCCGAGAACATCTCGACCGGAAGAGTGACGGCGGGCAATATCACTCTGCCGGATGGTTCGTTTCGCCTGGACAGCCTGCCGCCCGCTCATTACAGGGTCATCGCGGAATATCTGGACGGACCGATTCTCGCAGCCGAAATCGCTTCGACGGGCGGCGCATACGGCGGCATCGGCTCGCAGCCATCTTTTCGCACGGCGGAGTTATCAAACAGCCTCAACGTCACTATCAACGCGACCACGCCGCTCAACGTGACTCTGCCAGCCGGTTCGCCGCCCGCGCTCAACCCGCGCCTGCTCGGCACGAACGCGCAGCTTTCGACCATCGCCGTCCCTTTGTCTCCCGGCAATACTTACACCATCTATGTCGGCGGTGAAGGATTGGACCAGGTGAGCAGCAGCGGCATCACTATTCCCTCGCCCTACTTCAACATTGATCGTGCGAGCTTCGCGCAACGACAAGTTGACTTCAACTCAGGGTTTCCCATCTTCAGTTTCAACGTGACGGTCAGCGGCAGCGCCACCACGGGCGACTTCAGCCTGCGCCTGCTCTCCACGACGGGCGAGATAGCTTACGTCTCAGGCGGGCTGACGATTGATAACGGCACGACGAGCACCAATCCGATTGACGACGCGCAAGCCTTCGTGCGCCAGCAGTATCTAGACTTCCTGAGCCGCGAACCGGACCCCGGTGGTTTCGCCTTCTGGACCAATGAGATTACGCGTTGCGGCAACGACGTGTCATGTATCCATCGCCGTCGCGTCGAAGTCTCCGCAGCCTTCTTCATTGAAAACGAATTCCAGAACACGGGCAGCTTTATTTATCGGCTCTACAAAGGCCCGCTCGGACGCCAGCCCTCCTTCGCGGAGTTCTCCACGGATAGACCCTTAGTCGTCGGTGGGGCCAGTCTGGAACAAAGTAAGGTGGCCTTCGCGGATGCCTTCGTCCAGCGCACGGAGTTCACGCAGAAGTTTCAGGCCAACACGACGGCGGACAGTTTTGTGGACGCGCTCATCGCGACCATCAAGACTTCGTCCGGCGTGGACCTCGCGGGCCAACGCCAGACGCTCATCAACACCTACAACAGCGGCAGCAGCATGAATAATAGCCGCAGCCTGACGGTCAGAGCGGCTATCGAAGACGCTAATTTCAAACAGGCGGAATACAACCCCTCGTTCGTCCTCATGCAGTACTTCGGCTACCTGCATAGAGACCCTGAACGGGGCGGTTATCTCTTCTGGCTCAACGTGCTCAACACACAGCAACCCGGCAATTTCAAAGGCATGGTCTGCGCCTTCGTCACCTCGGCTGAATATCAACTACGCTTCGGCCCCGTCATCACCCGCAGCGACCGCGACTGTTCGCAATACGGTCCCTGATGAAGAGTGAAAGGGTCAATTAATAACTCACCACAGAGACACAGAGGACACAGAGGACGGACAGAGATTTAATCATTCAACTCTCTGCGCGTCCTCTGTGTCCTCTGTGTCTCTGTGGTGAATCACGCTTTCAAACCCACTCAATCTGCGTTGGACACAGTCCTTAACCCTCTCTGCTTTTCCTCCACCCTCATTCACTGTAGAATGTTCCGCATCAAATTTCTCGCTCATAAATTTGTTGGATGGAGGCACATTGATGCTTAAAGAAG
Organism: Pyrinomonadaceae bacterium; assembly: GCA_036009045.1. Lineage (GTDB taxonomy): Bacteria > Acidobacteriota > Blastocatellia > Pyrinomonadales > Pyrinomonadaceae > DASYML01. The sequence continues at coordinate 20,002 of DASYML010000086.1, read as the reverse complement.
GCGATGCCGCGCCGGATTTCAAGACGCGCGACGAAAGCGGTAATCCCGTGAGTCTCTCGGACTTTCGCGGTCAGAAAGTGGTCCTTTATTTTTATCCGAAAGATGATACGCCCGGTTGCACGAAAGAGGCTTGTTCATTTCGTGATTCTCATACGACGTATAAGGACGCGGGCATCAAGGTGCTCGGAGTCTCACTGGACGACGAGGCTTCGCATCAGGCGTTCGCCGCGAAATATAATCTGCCGTTCACCCTCCTGAGCGATACGGACCACTCCGTCTCCGAAGCTTACGGTGTTTACGGCGAGCAGACGTGGGGCGACAAGAAATATATGGGCCTCGCGCGCAAGACCTTTTTGATTGACGAAGAGGGGCGCATCAAAAAGATTTTCGACAAAGTGAACGTCGAGCAGCACAGCGACGAAGTGCTCGCGGCTTTCAACGGCGGAGCGTGACCCCGGCCTTGACAGACCATCAAGCGTTGAAACAAAGGACGCGCAAGCTCATCAAACTCTTGAGGCGCGTCTACCCGGACGCGCACTGTACGCTGGACCACTCGAACCCGCTCGAACTGCTCATCGCCACCATCCTCTCGGCGCAGTGTACGGACGAACGGGTTAATCAGGTGACGGTCAATCTCTTCAGGAAATATCGCGGCCCTGAAGATTACCTGCGCGTCCCGCAGAGCGAGTTGGAAACAGACATCCGCTCAACGGGCTTCTATCACAACAAGGCGAGAGCGATTCAGGGCGCGTGCAAACTCATCAGCGAGCAACACGGCGGTCGCGTGCCTGACGACATGGAAGAACTACTAGCCCTGCCGGGCGTGGCCCGCAAGACGGCCAATGTCGTCCTCGGCAACGCCTACGGCATCACCAGCGGCATCGTCGTTGACACGCACGTTCAGCGTCTCTCAACACGCCTCGGATTAACGGACCAGCAACAGCCCGAAAAAATCGAGCGCGACCTGGCCACGCTCGTCCCGCGCAAAGACTGGATTGATTTCTCGCACTTCCTCATCGCACATGGCCGACAGGTCTGCAAAGCCCGCACACCCCTCTGCGCCGAATGCATTTTGGAGAGAGACTGCCCGTCATCTCTACTCAAGACGAGCGCAATAAGTTGAAGTGACAAGAAGCAAGAGGCTAGTGAAGAACGAATGTCTTTCACTAGCCTCTCACCTCTCACCTTTAGCCTCTCTTTTATGATGGCTTGCGTGTCTGTCTGGCCGTCTGCGCGAGTTCGCGTGCGCGCGGGAGCATTTCTATGGAGCGTGCAATTTGCGGGTCGTCTGTGTTGTAAACCTGATAGGCGGTCGTCGTGCCATAGGCGGCACTGGTCAGGTTGAAGCGTAACTGTCGTTCGACGAAGGCGCGTTCGCGGTCCAATTGTGCGCCGGTGACTTTGTACGCGGTCCTGCTCGTGACGAAACTCCTGAGCGCTTTGTAGAGAGGGTCCGTGATGGGAAAGTCAGTCTCTTTCAAGACGTGACCATATTCAATCGGACGCAGGACATTGTAGGCGTCAAAGCCTTCTATGTGTCCGAGGGCCACCTCGCGCGAGAAGGCGAAGACGGAGTCTGCGAGGCGTTGTTGCGGCGGCGTGTAGAGGCGCGGCTTGACGGTCTCATCCGGCGTGATGCCGCCACCGCCGTAGACCGCGCGCCCTGTGTCCGTGCGTCTCTCCGGGCCGGTCGGTTTGGCCTGCTCGTTCTGCTTATCCGAGCGATACGAGCCGCCGTTGGTGTAGTAATCATAAAAGCCGCTGTTCGAGTAATCGCGCTGGATGAGACGCCCCGAAGGCGTGTAGTACTTGGCGATGGTGAGCATCAGAGCCGAATCGGATGGCAGCGAGAAGGGAAGCTGCACGAGTCCCTTGCCGAAACTCGTCTCGCCGACGATGAGCGCGCGGTCGTGGTCCTGTAATGCGCCCGCCAGAATCTCTGCGGCGGAGGCCGTGTAGCGATTGACCATCACCACTAGAGGAGTCTGGTCCGGGCGGTCGTTGTCCGCCACGTAGGTCATAGAGCTATCACGTATGCGACCCTTTTGCGTGACGATGACCTGACCGCGTCGCAGGAAAGCGTTGGCGGAACGGACGGCCTGTATGACCAGCCCGCCGGGATTATTACGCAGGTCCAGGACCAGCATGTTCATCCCCTCTGCGTGCAGTTTTTCCAGCGCCGCCTGCAACTCGTTAAAAGTCGTCGTATTGAACCCGCCGGTCATCGCTATATAACCGATGCCGGGTTTGAGCATGTAGGCTTCCGGGATAGAAGGCTGGGGCACCGCGTCGCGCGTAATCTCCACAGTCTCGACGCGTCCGGTCGCGGCGCGCTCGACGGAGACTTTGACCACCGTCCCGCGTTGGCCCAACAGGTGCTCGCGTGTTTCCCAGTAATGCTTGCCGCGCATGGATTCGCCGTTGACTTCCACGATGCGGTCGCCGAAGCGCAGCCCCGCGCGCGACGCGGGAGCATCCTTGAAGGTCGCCACGATGGTCGTGTCCACCTGCTTGCCGTCGTTGAGATCGCCGAGCGTCGCGCCGATACCGATGTATTCCGAACGCTGCTCCGTGCGAAACTCTTCCAACTCCTTCGGGTCGAAGTAAGACGAGTGCGGGTCCAGCGTGTGCAGCATGCTGGAGATGGAAGCTTTGAAGACGGCGTTATAATCCAGCTTCTTTCCGTCCACGTAATTGTCCTGAATGACGGACAGAGCCTCCGCGATGTCCTGTTCGACGCCCGTCGGGTCCATCACGGGCTGATGCGTCGTGCGGGGCGTGGCCGCGCGCGCCACAGGAGGTTCAACGGACGGCAATCTCTGCGCTCCGGGCTGCTGCGCCTGCACCATTGTGGGCAACATGATTGAGACGGCGAGCAGTAGGTTAAGCGCGAATAAAAATCTGTTTCTCACGCGGCGAATCTCCTCAAGACAAATTATCTGCGGCGAAGTTTAGAAGGGGGTTGTTGAAAGACCGTTTTGAACTCTTGCCAGCCAACGGGCAAGTCTTTAATCTTCACTTACTATACTACATGCCATCCGTCTCAGGCATCCGTGCCAGACATCTGGTCTCCAAAGGCATCACAACATGATACGAGATAACGCCCCGATTGTTTCAGTCGCGACGCGCGCGTTTGCAAGAGCGACGCGCGCCCGCCGTTGGACCATTTATCCGCTACACCATTTCCGGCAGCGAGCCTCGACGCAAAGCCCTTCGAGTTAGCCTGTCTCTCATGCTCTTAAAAAATCCCCGCTCTCCAGCCCTTTGAATCCGGTTTGAACTTGCATAAAGGGCCAGAGTCGCTCTACCCTTGGTGCTGGTGCCGAACACATAAGATGCAGGTATCGTCCTCCCCCGCTGTCTGAAGAATTATTTCCCCTTACAAAAACTCTTTTTTTGGACCGGATAAAAACTTTTTGGACCGGCACGGCGAGAAAACTCCTGTGCGCCCTGCCCGCTCCGCCCGTCTTTTGAAGAGACTTGAAGAACCGGAGGGAAGTTAAGATGGACAGAGTTAGAAGCATCTGCGCGGTCCTGTTGTTGACCGCGCTCGCCTGCACCGGGCTCACGGCCCAGACGCAGAGACGCAGACGCCCGCAGATGAAAGCGAGCCGCGCCGTCGCCAGAACAGACACGCGCCTGACGGGGCTGTACCGCCTGGACGCAGCGAGCAGCGATGACCCGCAAGCGGCAGCCGGGCGCGTCGCTCAGACGGACGCCTTCGGCACTCAGAGCGAACGCACGGAGCAACTCATCGAACGCCTGACCTCGCCCGAACAACTCGCCATCGAACGCCGCGCGCGCCTCGTCAGCATAGCCTCCTCGCGCGCCCCGCGCATCAGCTTTGAAGCGGACGGACAGGACCACACGGAGCGTGCCGCCGACGGGCACACAGTCCGCACGCGCGCCTCCCTCACAGAGAGCAGCCTGCTCGTCAACTCCTCCAGCGTGGGCAACGACCTGGATGATAGTTACAGCGTCAGCTTTGACTCGCTCGAAGACGGTCGCCGCCTGCGCGTCACGCGCCGCATCTACGGCCAGCAATACGGGCAGGCGGTTGTCGTCCAGAGTATCTACAACAAGATTTCCAATGCGGCCCGCTTCGACATCTACCAGCCGCAGGGCGAGCGCGTCGCCAACATCGCCAGGAACACACCGCCCGCTTCGCAAAACAACAACAGGAGAGGCGTCGCCCGGACCGGTCCGCCGACCATCAGGCACAATCCGCCGCCACCATCGCAGCCCGCGCAGACGAATCCCCCCGTGAGCGCTAATGATGTCTATGTTCTGGTTGTGCCCGACAACACGCGCGTCGTCGCCGTCCTCAACAGCGATCTCGGCACCGCGACGGCTCACGAAGGCGACCGCTTTACTCTCACGGTCCGCGAACCCGGCGCATACGCGGGCGCGACTATAGAGGGATACGTCTCGCGCGTGCAGGCGGGCGGCAAGCTTTCCGGGCGCGCGGAGATGACGCTCAACTTCGAGCAGATACGCCTGAGCGACGGTCGCACGGCTGGCTTCAACGGCATTATCGAAGACGTGCGCGCGACGGGAGGCGAAGATGTGCGCGTCAACAGCGAGGGCGGCAATGTTCAGGAGACGGACAGTCAGGGCGGCAGGACCGCTCAACGCGCGGCGATTGGTGCAGCCGTCGGCGCGATCATCGGAGCCATCGCCAAAGGCGGCAAAGGCGCAGCCATCGGCGCGGCCATCGGCGCTGGCGCGGGCGTCGGCTCCGTCTACGCACAGGGCCGCGACGAACTCCAACTGAGAAACGGCACGGAACTCATCATTCGCGCGAGCCGGACGAAGTAAATCAGGAAGAAAGAATGAGCCACAGAGAACACAATGCGGATTGCGGATTGCGGAATTAAGAGACAGTCTGCGTTTCATTCCGCAATCCGCAATCCGCATTTCTCTGTGGCTCATTCTGCGGTTGATTACGAGAGATGGTTGACATCTTTCGTTCAGAGGCGTATAGTTCACTTGTGAACCAAAATTGTAAGTCGTCAAATAAAGAGTCCGTGCCGCTGGCGGCGATACTCCTGCGTGCGGCCCAGCGGATCGAGGGACGCATCGAAGCGGCGCTCACCGAATCCGGGCTTTCCTTCGTCAAGTTGGGAGTCCTGAGCCATCTGGTGGAGGCCGGGAGACCCTTGCCCCTGGGACAGTTGGCCGGGCGCATCGCCTGTGTTAAGTCGAACATGACGCAGCTTGTGGACAGGCTCGAAGCGGACGGCTTGGTGTCGCGCGTCAACGACCCGGAGGACAGGCGCAGCGTGCTCGCGGCGATTACGGGCGAGGGCCGCAAGCGTTTCGAGATCGGCGTCCGCGCGCTGGCCGAGCAGGAGCGTGAGCTATTCGCGGAGTTCAGCGCGGATGAGCGTAAACATCTACTCGCGCTCTTGAAGAAACTCGGTAGCTGCTGAGAGGGCAATTGGTCCAAAAATTTTTTGCGCCAATGGTTCAGCGTTGAATATTACAACCACTAAACCATCGTCCCTTGATTCCCTTTGAACAAGCATACAAGGCAGGCTCTATCTTGATCCCTCTTTACGCAGCGCACGACACGGGAGGCGCGAAATGACAATTCTCATCGCCGTCGTCGGATGTCTCTTTATTTTTGTAGTCCTCCTGGATGCCTTCGAGGCCATCGTGTTGCCCCGCCGTGTGACGCGCAGGCTGCGGCTGACGGTGCTCTTCTACACTATGACGTGGCAACCGTGGGCGGCCATCGCGCGGCGCATCGGTAAACGCAAAAGACGCGAAGCGTATCTCAGCTTTTTCGGTCCACTTTCGTTGATCGTGCTCCTCATGGTGTGGGCCGTCGGACTCATCCTCGGCTTTGCCTTTCTGCACTGGGCGCTCGGCTCTGAGATAAATATGGCGAAAGGCTCGGCCACGGGTTTCTCTACGGACCTGTACCTGAGCGGGACGACCTTCTTCACGCTGGGCCTCGGAGACATCGTGCCCGTGACGCCCTTGGCGCGGGCGGTGACGGTCATCGAGGCGGGAACCGGGTTCGGCTTTTTAGCCATCATCATTGGATACCTGCCCGTCATCTACCAGGCGTTTTCCAGGCGCGAGGTGAACATCTCTTTACTGGACGCGCGCGCGGGCACGCCCTCCACCGCCGCCGAGTTGCTGCGCAGGCACGGGCGCAGCGGAAACATGGAAGCGCTCAACCAACTCTTGCAGGATTGGGAACGCTGGTCCTCGGATTTGATGGAGAGCCATCTCTCTTACCCGGTCCTCAGCTACTATCGCTCGCAGCATGATAACCAGTCATGGCTCGCGGCGTTGACGACTATTCTGGACACCTGCGCGCTGGTCATCGTCGGGGTGGACGGCGCTCCCGCGTGGCAGGCCCAGTTAACCTTTGCGATGGCGCGGCACGCAGTGGTTGACATCGCTCAAGTCTTCAACGTCTCACCCAGATCGCGGGACTACGAACGCCTTCCGGCGGGCCAACTCACGAGCCTCCGCGCCGCGCTCGCATCGTCCGGCGTACCCTTGCGCGATGGCGAAGACGCAGACGAGAAACTAGATGAGTTACGCAAGATGTACGAGCCTTACATTAAGTCGCTCTCGGATAACATGTTGATGACCCTGCCTCCCTGGATAGTCGAAAAGGAATCCGTTGACAACTGGCAGACGAGCGCCTGGGAGCGCAACCCCGCCGTCCTCGCCACAAAATTTACGAAGGCATGCCAGAAAGACAAGGATGAAGCTGCAAGGATAAAGGATGAAAGGGTTGAGTCCGTCATTCGCTGAATCAGTTATTCGCTGGACCAATTATTCAGCGAATGATTAACTCAATTCTCTTAACTCAACCGCTTCACTTCATCCTTCCGCCTTCATCCTTTCGACGTACTTTTCATTTCCCGTTGGGCTTCAAGTAAAATAATATCAAGTTGCAGTAGAAAGAGAGGACATGAGGTCAGGCGGTACTGACCTCTCCCTTCTACTGCAACTTGGTATAAGATTACGATTATCGAGGATGGTTTTGATGTGGAAGGATTTGTTATCCGTATGACGCAGTCAATGGCGACGACTATGGTTGATGATGGTCAGACATTGGACCAGCGTCCGGCGCTGCGCTGTACGTCTCTGGTGAAAGATTACGGGGATGTGCGGGCGGTTGACGGGTTGGACCTGGAATTGCGCGCGGGCGAATGCTTCGGTCTGCTGGGGCCAAACGGCGCGGGCAAGACGACCACCGTAGAGATTCTGGAAGGGTTGACGAAGCCGGATGCCGGAACGGTGGAAATTCTCGGGCAGGCTTGGGGCGGAGGCCATGATAGAGAACTGCGCGAGCGCATCGGCGTCCAGCTTCAGGAAACACAACTCGCGGAGAAAGTGACGGTCGAAGAGACCGTGCGTCTCTTTCGCAGTTTTTACAAACGCGGGCACACGGTGGACCACGTCATTCGCATGGTAGAGCTTGAGGAGAAGCGGGGCGCGCGCGTCGGCAAGCTTTCGGGTGGGCAAAGGCAGCGGCTCGCGGTCGCCACGGCGATGGTCTCCGCGCCGGACCTTTTATTTCTGGACGAGCCGACGACCGGACTCGACCCGCAGGCGCGTTTGAAGTTGTGGGACATCGTCGAGAAATATCTATCGAGCGGCGGCACTGTGCTGCTCACGACGCATTACATGGAGGAGGCGACGCGGTTGTGCGACCGCGTGGCGATTATGGACCACGGAAGGATTATCGCGCTCGGCAGTCCTGCTGAATTGATTGCCTCGCTCGGCGCGGATCAGATTGTGGAGTTCAGCGTCGAAGGCCAGCTTGATGCAGAGCCTCTGGGGAGGCTTCAGGGAGTCAAAGGAATGCGTCTCGGCGAGGGCGGCGCGCACGCGCTGACCGTCTCAAACATAGGCATGGCGCTGCCCTCCCTGCTGGACGAACTCGAACGCCAGCAGGCGACGCTGATTACCCTGGCGACGCACCAGGCGACGCTCGAAGATGTCTTCGTCAGTTTGACAGGAAGGATGCTGCGGGATGGCTGAAGCCAAAACAGAACTCATCGAGGATGAGCGCACCGCGCGGGCCGAGGAGAAGCCGCCGGAGGGTGGCCCACCCGACCGCGACGACCCGGAGGTGTCAGAGAGCAGCCCTACGTTTCACCCGCTCATCGAGTTGACGCTCATACGCCTGCGCGAATTCTGGCGCGAGAAGGAGGCCGTCTTTTGGGTCTTTGTCTTTCCGGTCCTGATGGCCTTCGCGCTCGGCATCGCGTTTCGCAATACGACTCCGCAAAAGCTGCACATCGCGGTCGAGAATACTGGTCCAACTATTTCCGGTCCCGGACCCACCGAAATCTACAACGCCCTTGCGCGCTCCGCGGACATAGAGCCTTCTCTACTCTCACCCACGGATGCCGCGCAGGCTTTGCGTAGCGGAAAGGTCGCGCTCGTCGTGCGTCCCGCCAGCAACAGCGCGAGGGAAAATCAGCAATCAACTAACGGGAATCAAGAATCAACATTGACAGGCCGCGAAGCGACTCTATCTCCCAGCCCCCAACCCCTAACCCCCAACCCCCAACCCCTCATCCACGTCTTCGATTATCGCTATGACCCGACGAGGTCCGAGAGCCGCATGGCGAGGCTCACCGTGGATGATGCTCTACAGCGTGGGATGGGGCGAGCCGATGTCACCAGCGCGGCGGATGAAAAAGTGACTGAGCCGGGCGCGCGTTATATAGACTTTCTGATTCCGGGTTTAATCGGTCTCAACCTGATGGGCAGCGGTATCTGGGGGATAGGTTTCGCGGTCGTCTCGGCACGGAATCGTAAACTGCTCAAACGATTCGCGGCGACACCGATGAGACGTTCGCACTATCTATTCTCGTTCATGATGTCGCGCCTCATTTTTCTGGCGCTGGAAGTCGTGGCGATTATGGGGTTCGCGTGGCTCGTCTTCGGCGTTAGGATTCATGGCTCGCTCTTGAGCCTGGCGGTCGTTTCAATTATCGGCGGCCTCTCCTTCTCCGGCATCGGGGCGTTGCTCGCGGCGAGGCCCGAAACGATTGAGGGGATTTCCGGTCTGGCGAACTTCGTGATGCTGCCGATGTGGTTGATGTCGGGCACGTTCTTTTCGTCCGCGCGTTTCCCGCAGGTCCTGCAACCGTTCATCAAGGCGCTGCCCCTGACGGCCATCAACGATGCCTTGCGCGCCATCATCAACGAAGGCTCGTCGCTCTCCGCGAACTGGTCGCAGCTTAGCGTCTTGCTGATCTGGGGCCTGCTGAGCTTTATCATCGCGCTCCGTATCTTTAAGTGGAAATGAGCGGAAGGGTCAGAGCGGTTTCATAGCGCATTGCAGTTGAAGGCGACCCTTTTCTTTGCGTCTTCTTCTTTGCGCCTTAGCGCCTTGGCGTGAGTTTGTTTCGTTCTCATTGAAAGAGGTGTGAAGGCTATCACGGATAAGCTCACGCCAAGGCGCACAGGCGCAAAGAAGTGAGTCGCGTCCATTTGCAAGTTGATATAAGTCTTAAATCTTTGAATCTTTGGCGGGGAGATGTTGATGAGATACAGGCGGTTTGGACGAACGGGTTGGGAGGTGAGCGAGATTGGCTACGGCATGTGGGGGATGGGCGGTTGGAGCGGGTCGGATGATGAAGAGTCCATGCGCGCCTTGCAGCGCTCGGTTGATTCAGGCTGCAACTTTTTCGACACGGCCTGGGGTTATGGCGAGGGACACAGCGAAGCTCTTCTGGGCCAACTCATGCGCGCCAACCCTGAACGGCGGCTCTATACCGCGACCAAAATTCCGCCCAAAAATTTTAAGTGGCCCAGCCGCCGCGAGTTTACGCTGGATGATTGTTTCCCGCCCGACCACATAGAAGAGTACGTGCATAAGAGTCTCGCTAACGCGGGGTTGGAGAGTTTTGATCTGGTCCAATTTCACGTCTGGGAAGATAGCTGGGTGGATGATGCACGCTGGTCCAATAAGATGTTCGAGTTAAAACGACAGGGACTCCTGCACGCCGTCGGCATCAGCATCAATCGTTGGGAACCCTGGAATGGCGTGCGCGCCGTCCGTAGCGGCCTCGTTGATGCGGTGCAGGTCATCTATAACATCTTCGACCAGAACCCTTCGGATGAATTGTTTCCGGCCTGCCGCGAGCGGGACGTGGCCGTTATCGCGCGCGTGCCCTTTGACGAAGGCACGCTGACCGGCACGCTCACCAAGTCCAGCACCTGGCCCGCAGGCGACTGGCGCAATACTTACTTCGTGCCGGAGAATTTGATTCCGAGCGTCGAGCGCGCAGATGCCTTAAAGCCTCTCATCCCGGACGGGATGACGATGCCGGAGATGGCCCTCCGCTTTATTCTCAACGAGCCGATGGTCAGCACTATCATTCCGGGGATGCGCAAGACCGCACATGTCGAATCGAACATCAAGGCGAGCGACGAGGGGCCGCTCCCGATTGAACTATATGAGCGGTTGCGTCAACATCGTTGGGACAGAAAGCCCACGGGCTGGTCTCAGTAGAAAAGCAGAGGCTAGAGACTGGAGACTGGTTAAAGAATTTGGATTTCCACTAGCCTCTAATCTCAAGCCTCTCGCCGCTCATTTAACGAACAAGGGAAGGGAAACCGAATGTTAGTTCATATTATTGGGGATTACGGACAGGGCGATCTGGCCTTTGCGGAAGTGGTCCAGCGCATAAAATTATTCCTGCCGGATGGGGAACCTGTGCTCACGCCGGTGCCAGCTTTTTCGACGCTCGCCGCTGGCTTCTGCGTGGCCCAACTGGGTCTCAACGAGGCTCCGACAGGGACCGTTATTTATCACAACGTCGCGCCGCGCAGGGATGATGAGGAAGCGCGCGAAGGCAATGCCGGAGAGCGACTGGCCTTCGCGCGTTTGCCGACGGGCGTGCGCGTCATCGGCGTCAACGCCGGTCACGCTTTCTCTTTCGTGCGCGAGGCGGCGGAAGAGTTGCGCTGGGCTTCAGTCACCGCCGAAGGCTCGCAGTTTCGCTCGCGCGATCTCTTCCCGCAGGCGGCGGGCGCTATCGCGCTGGGCCAACCCGAAGCGCTCGGCGAAGAAATCCAGCGCACGCTGATTCCAGAAGTGCCGTCGAACCGCATCGCCTACATAGATGGCTACGGCAATTTGAAGACGACCATCAGGGCGGGCGGCGCTGAAGAGACGCGTGCGGGTCGGCGCGTGCGCGTCCGCATCGGCGAGTATGAGAGGGAAGCGATTGAGAGCGACGGCAGTTTCGCCGTCGAACATGGACAGATGGCGTTCGCGCCCGGCAGTAGCGGCTGGAAAAACAGGGATGGACAGGAGACGCGCTGGATGGAACTCTTCCTGCGCGGCGGCAATGCCTCCGCATCCTTCAACCACCCGCTCATCGGAGCGCGCATTGAAGTCGAATAGTTTTCAGTTTTCAGTTTTGAGTTACGAGCAAGGTGTCTTTACTGAAAACTGAAAACGCAAAACTGTTGATCGAGGAGTGAACTGATGGCGTTGATTGGGGCGAACGAGTTGAAACGTAAAATGTTGATTGCGGTCGAGGGGCAGCCCTACGCGGTGGTGGATGTGTTCTTCGCTTCACCGACGGCGCGAGGGGCGGCCACGATGGTTCGCACGAAGTTGCGGCATCTACTGACGGGTGCGGTGATGGAGAAGAGTTTTAAGTCGAGCGAGAAATTCGCCGAGCCGGATGTGCAGTTGACGCCAGCCTCTTTTCTTTACGCGGACCCGGCGGGCCTTCATTTTATGGACGAGGCGACCTACGAGCAGTTCACCTTGGACGAAGAGGCGGTCGGCGATGATCGCGGGTATCTCAAGGAGGGAGCGACATTACAGGTCCTGAAATACAACGGCGCGCCCATCTCTCTCCAACTGCCGCAGTTCGTCGAGTTGATGGTCACGTCCACGGAACCCGGACTGCGCGGCGACACGGCGGCGGGCGGCGCGACCAAACCCGCCACTCTTGAGACGGGTCTCAACGTCCGCGTCCCGCTCTTCATCAAAGACGGCGAGGTGGTCCGCGTCAACACGCAAACGGGCGAGGTCGCCGGGAGGGCCTAATGAAAATTCTTGAGAGACGTTTATTATCATCCGCACTCTTGCTGCTCCTTTTATCGCTCACGGGGCTGGGCCAACAGGCGGAGACGACCGCCCGGCGCATGCGTCATAGCGGGTCCATCACATCAATCGCCTTCAGCCCGGACGGACACACGCTGGCGAGCGGCAGCCTCGACGGCAACATTATTTTCTGGAACGCCGCGACGGGCGAAGCCACGAGGATGATCGAGCGTGTCTCTCCCATTGTCTATTCCGTGGCCTTCAGTCCGAACGGAAAAATCCTGGCGGCGGGGTGCCTGGGCGGGGTCTTGAAAATTTATGACGCGGGCACGGGTCAAGAGTTGCGAACTTTAAATGGACCTGATGCGGATGTCGAAGCGCTGGCTTTCAGTCCTGACGGCAAGACTCTAGCGAGCGGTTATGATCTGGGCACGATTAAACTATGGGACGCGGCGAGCGGCGCGGAGTTGCGCACGTTCAAGTCCGTCGCCTCAGTGACCTCCATCGCCATCAGTCGTGACAATAAAATCCTGGCGAGCGCGGGCGGCGCGACCATCCTGTGGGACATGCAGACGGGCCAGGAACTTCGCGTGCTGAAAGATTGCGCGCGATGTTATTTCCACTCCGTGGCCTTCAGCCCTGACGGTCACACGCTGGCGAGCGGCGGCGAATCGTTTCCAGATATTCCAGCCACGACGGGTTTACACGCCGGGGCCGTCTCATCTCATGCGTCCGGCTCAGCCCCAAACCCTTTTGCAAAGGAGCCGGATTTCGTCATCACTCTCTCGGATGTGAGGACCGGCGCTCAATCGCATCTTCTCAAAGGACATGAATCGTTCATCTACTCGCTAGCCTTCAGCCCGGATGGAAAGAATCTCGCCAGCGGGAGCTATGATCGTCAGGTCAGGTTGTGGAATGCTTCGAGCGGCGCGCTGCTTAAAACTTTGAACGGGCATACCAGCTATGTCCAGTCCATCTCATTCAGCCCTGACGGGAAGTTGTTAGCCAGCGCGAGCGGGGACTACTCGAACCCTGAGCACTCTATCAACCTCTGGAATGTCAACACCGGCGAGAGCGTGCGCACGCTCAACGCAGATGGCCCATCATCTTCCGGCTTTAGAATTTATGGAGACCCCGTCAAAGACAGAGGCGCAGGGACGGGCACTGGCATTGGACCAGGAACGGGCGTCGGACTGGGGACGGGCGCCGGGCCGGGCAGGGGCGGCAATACCGGCGGCGGAATTGGACCAGGATCAAGCAGCCCGCCAAACGCTTCGGGACAGCCAGCGCCCGCCGCGCCCAACGCCTCTACGCCGTCCGGCGCGGCCAGTCTCGATTACAACCGGACCTTTAGTCCCAAAGATGTGACATCAAAGGCACGCATCCTGAGCAGGCCCGAACCGACTTATACTGAGAAGGCGCGAGCCAATCTGATTAACGGGACGGTCGTCCTGCGCGCAGTGCTTTCCTCGACTGGCGAAGTGACGGGCGTGCGCGTCGTCTCAGAACTGCCCTACGGCCTGACCACTACCGCGCTCCGCGCCGCGCACGGGATAAAATTTCAACCCGCCGTTAAGGACGGCCATAACGTGTCACAGTATATCCAGATTGAGTATAATTTTAATCTCTACTAAAAGATGCGTTGAACTATCTCTTCCTGTCAGCGCAAGGATAATTGGACCAGTTCAGCAGAAGACGAATTAGTGGCCGAGATGCGTAAATCAAATCATCATGAACGGGAGCCTGCCAGCGCCGAATCGCAGAAGGCTGCGGAGACAATCGCGGACACAGAGCAATCCAGCCACTATCAGGCCCGCAAGGAAGACATCAAGGGCGAGCGAGAACTTCAACACGAAGCAGCCCATGCCGCGCCGGACGACGCGCCGACCAGCGATGCTTTCATCAACAAGGCCCGGAACAAGGTCCAGCCCGGCCAGATTTCTGGACCAGCAAATTCGACCGGCGCTGCTGTGCGCGCTCAACCCCCGGAAGAATTCACGGGCATAGAGATTAAGCCCGTCAGCAAGGTCGCCGGTGGCGTGCCCGCCGTGCTCAACACGATGAAATTTGCCTGGCGCGAGATGGGCGCGGTGCGGGGCGCGCGCACGCTGCTTCAGCTTAATCAGAAGGAAGGCTTTGATTGTCCGGGCTGCGCCTGGCCCGACCCGGATGGCGCACGCTCGCACACGGAATTCTGCGAGAACGGGGCCAAGCATGTCGCAGACGAGGCCACCACCAAACGCATCACGGAGGACTTTTTCAAACAATGGAGCGTCGCGGACCTCTCCAACAAATCCGATTACTGGTTGGGCCAACAGGGACGCCTGACGCGCCCCTTCGTCTTGCGCGAGCGAAGCACGCATTACGAGGCGATTGAGTGGGATGAAGCCTTTGATCTTATCGCGAGAGAATTGAATGCGCTCGCCACGCCGGATGAGGCCATCTTTTACACTTCGGGCCGGGCCAGCAACGAGGCGGCCTTTCTCTATCAGCTTTTCGTACGGCAATTCGGGACCAATAATCTGCCCGACTGCTCAAACATGTGTCATGAATCCAGCGGCTCTGCCCTCACGGAGAGCATCGGCATCGGCAAGGGCACGGTCACGCTCGAAGATTTTGAACTCGCGGAGGCCATCTTCGTCATCGGCCAGAATCCAGGGACGAATCACCCGCGCATGCTGACCTCGCTTCAGGCTGCGAAGCGCAGAGGCTGCAAGCTGGTCCACATCAACCCGCTCCCCGAAACGGGCATGACGCGCTTCAAGCACCCGCAGGAATTCAACGGCTGGGTCGGCAGCGGGACACCCTTAGCGGACCTTTTCCTGCAAGTGCGTATCAACGGTGATGTCGCGCTCCTCAAGGGCATCATGAAAGAGATGCTCGAAGAGGAGGAGCGGCGTCCGGGCGAAGTGTTGGACCAGGAATTCATCGCGCAGAGAACGGCTGGCTTTGCGGAGTTCGCCTGCGCGCTTAAAAGTGTCAGTTGGGAAACAATCGTGCCGGAGAGCGGCATCGAGCGCGCGCAAATTCAAGAGGCCGCGCAGGTGATGATGACTTCAGGGCGGACTATCTTTTGCTGGGCGATGGGACTGACGCAGCACAAGAACGCCGTCGCCAACATACAGGAGATAGCGAACCTGATGTTCCTGCGCGGGCAGGTCGGCAAACCCGGCGCGGGCCTCTGCCCCGTGCGCGGCCACAGCAACGTGCAGGGCGATAGAACCGTCGGTATCTGGGAACGACCGAGGGAAGCGTTTCTGGACCAGTTGGCCGCCGCCTTCGACTTTGAGCCGCCGCGTCATCACGGCCTGGACACTGTGGAATCCATCAAGGCGATGCACGCCGGACGCGGGAAAGTCTTCTTCGCGCTCGGCGGCAATTTTCTTTCCGCGACGCCGGACACGGAATACACAGCCGAAGCCCTCAAGCGTTGCAAGCTGACCGTGCAGGTCTCTACCAAGCACAACCGCGCGCACCTCATCACGGGCGCGCAGGCTTTAATCCTCCCATGCCTGGGACGGACGGAAGTTGACATGCAGGCTGGCGGTCCTCAATTCGTGAGCACGGAAAATTCTATGGGAGTGGTCCAGTCTTCGAGAGGACATCTTGAGCCAGCATCGGACCAATTATTAAGTGAGCCTGCGATTATCGCGGGCCTCGCGCGGGCGACCCTCGGCACGCGTAGCAGTGTGGACTGGAAAGCGATGGTCGCGGATTATGATCGGATTCGTGAGGCGATTGAAAAAGTGATTCCGGGCTTTGAGGATTACAACCAGCGCGTGCGCCAGCCCGGAGGCTTTTACCTGCCCAACGCGGCGCGCGACGGCGAGTTTAAGACCGCCACGGGGAAGGCCAATTTTACCGTTCACGAGATTCCGCGTCTGGACCTTCAGCCGGGACAATTTTTGATGATGACGGTTCGCAGCCACGATCAATTCAACACGACCATCTACGGCTTAGATGATCGTTATCGCGGCATCCTCAACGAGCGTCGCGTGGTCCTGCTCAATCCCGAAGACATCAAGGACGCGGGACTCGCCGCCGGACAGGTCGTTGATCTGACCAGCCACTTTGAAGGCGAAGAGAGACGCGCGCGCCACTTCATCGTCGTCGCCTACAGCATCCCGCGCCGCTCAGCCGCGACCTACTTCCCGGAAGCCAACGTGCTCGTCCCCGTCGGCAGCGTCGCGGACAAGAGCAACACGCCCACGTCTAAGTCCGTCATCATCAGCGTCAGTCCTTCGATTGATGCGAGCGCAAAGTTTGATTACGACCAGGTTGATGGAAAGACGAGGGCTAAAATTTGAGTGGCGGTTCAATGCGCCTTGAGTGAGAATGAAAGAGGAGTTCACCACCGCAGACACAGAGGACACAGAGGACGCACAGAGAAGAAGATGCAAGCCTCTGTGCTGACTCTGTGCGCTCTGTGTCTGCGGTGGTGAATCTCACTGTCCCATACGCTCAAGACCATATTTAACCAAGACCGTTCTTTTGAGCCGGTTGTTTATCGCGTGTAACCAGAGTATTCTTTCATCTTACCTTTCATCTTCAAACCAACAACAGGAAAACAATAGTGAGCACAGAACCAAACAAAGTTATCTACTCCATGATCGGAGTCGGCAAGAACTACGATAAGAAGGCCGTCCTCAAGGACATCTATCTCTCATATTTTTACGGCGCGAAGATAGGCGTCATTGGTCTCAACGGTTCGGGCAAAAGCTCTCTGCTGAAGATTCTCGCGGGAGTGGATAAAGAGTTTAACGGGCAGACCGTCATCTCTCCGGGTTATACGGTCGGCTATCTGGAGCAGGAGCCGAGACTGGACGAGACGAAGACCGTGCGCGAGACGGTCGAGCAGGGCGCGCAGGAAGTTGTTGATCTGCTCAAAGAGTATGAGTTGATTAACGAGAAGTTTTCCGAGCCGATGTCGGATGACGAGATGGCCCAACTGCTCGAACGACAGGGCGCGGTGCAGGACAAGCTGGATGCGGCGGACGCGTGGGATTTGGATTCGAGGCTCGAACTGGCAATGGACGCTCTGCGCTGCCCGCCTGGGCCAACGCCCGTCAAAGTTCTTTCGGGAGGCGAGCGCAGGCGCGTCGCGCTCTGTCGTCTCCTGCTGCAAAAACCGGACATACTGCTGCTCGACGAGCCGACCAATCATCTGGATGCGGAGTCCGTCGCGTGGCTCGAACAGCATCTGCAAAAATATCCGGGCACGGTCATCGCCGTCACGCACGACAGATATTTTCTGGACAACGTCGCCGGGTGGATTCTCGAACTTGACAGGGGGCAGGGCATCCCCTGGCATGGGAACTATTCTTCGTGGCTGGAACAAAAGCAGGCGCGGCTGCAACAGGAAGAGCGTTCGGAGACGGAGAGACAGAAGACCTTGCAGCGCGAGCTTGAGTGGATACGCATGTCTCCGAAAGGGCGTCACGCGAAGTCAAAGGCGCGCATCAATTCCTATGAATCCATGCTCAGCCAGGAGAACGAAAAGCAGGCCCAGGAATTGGAGATTTATATCCCGCCCGGCCCACGCCTTGGGAGCATCGTGATAGAGGCGAGCGAGTTGAGCAAGGCTTACGGCGATCATCTGCTGGTTGACAAAATGAGTTTCGCGCTTCCGCCCGGCGGCATCGTCGGGATTATTGGTCCAAACGGCGCGGGCAAGACGACGCTCTTCAGGATGATTACGGAGCAGGAACAGCCGGACTCCGGCACGATTCGGATTGGTGAGACGGTGAGGCTCGCTTATGTGGACCAGAGCCGCGATGTGCTGGATGCGAACAAGAGTATCTGGGAAGAAATATCCGACGGTCAGGATGTGGTCCAACTCGGCGCGCGTCAGGTCAACTCGCGTGCCTACGTCGGGCGCTTCAACTTCTCAGGCTCGGACCAGCAGAAAAGGATAGGCACGCTCTCCGGCGGCGAAAGAAATCGCGTTCACCTGGCGAAGATGTTGAAGGAGGGTGCGAACGTGCTGCTGCTGGACGAACCGACCAACGATCTGGATGTCAACACGATGCGCGCGCTCGAAGAGGCGCTCGAAAACTTCGCTGGCTGCGCCGTCGTTATCAGCCACGACCGCTGGTTCCTGGACCGCACGGCCACACACATCCTCGCCTTCGAGGGCGAGAGCAAGGTCGTCTGGTTCGAGGGCAATTATTCGGATTACGAAGCCGACCGCAAGGCCCGTCTGGGAGCCGCAGCGGACCAACCGCACCGCATCAAGTATCGTCAATTGACACGAAGTTAGAATTCCAGGAGATTTATAGCGGTTTGCAATCGGATGCGAACATCAGCAAGCGTTAGGTCAGTCCCGCCTGCTTAAGCTGGGCGGGTCGTTGCCGGGCCAGGAATACCCGCCCAGCTTAAACAGGCGGGACTGACACGTAGTCGCACTCAACTGCAAACCGCTATAAACGCAAAGGCCACAAAGGAAGACCACAAAGGTCGCTAAGATTTTCTTCGCGTCCTTTGCGTGCCCTCTTTGCGACCTTTGCGTTTAAATCTTTTGCTCTCTTATTCGTCAACGATGCGTTTATACCTTCGCGCCTTGAATTCATAACGGGGCAAACTTCCGCGCTCTGCCTGTTCGATGCTGACGCGAATGGCGAACTGTGTGCGGAAGGCTTCCAGTGTGGTGCGCTCTATCTCCGCGAAAGGTTGTGCGTCGTCTGTTTCAATCTTGATGAGCAGGTCGTCCAGGCCGCCGACGCGGCGAATCAAGACTTCATATTCAATGATGCGAGGCAGGCTGCGGAGCAGGTTGTCAATCGCGCTCGGATAGAGATTGACGCCGCGCACGATGAGCATATCGTCCGCGCGCCCGATGACGCCGCCCTTGATACGCGCGAAGGAACGCCCACACGCGCAGGGTTCATTTGATACTTCCACCAGATCGCCCGTGCGATAGCGCAGCAAGGGCATCCCCGCGCGACCAGGGTTGGTGATGACGAGTTCGCCGCGCGCGTCAATCTTGTTGGCGGCTTCCTCGATTGTGATGGCCTCGCCGCTCTTCGTCTCGATTAACTCGAAAATAAATTCCGCTTCGTTGAGATGAATCGAGTCGTCAAGCGCCTCGCAATCGAAGGCCCACGCGCCGACCTCCGTAGCGCCCGCGTGGTCAAAGCATCTCGCGCCCCAGTCCTCTTCGATCTGCTTTCTGACGTTGGGCACGCTCGCGCCGGGTTCGCCCGCATGGATGGTGAGACGAACGGCGCTGTCGCGTAAGTTCAATCCGCACCCGCGCGAGACCTCCGCCAGATGCAGGGCGTAGGTCGGCGTGCAGACGAGCACCGTGCAGCGATTATCAAAGAGGGTGCGAAGACGCTGCTCCGAATTCATGCCTCCGCCCGCGAGCGAGAGCGCGCCGATGGTACGCGCACCGTGGATGGCGGACCAGTGGCTCACGTATGGACCAAAGGAGAAGGCGCAGAAAACCGTGTCGTCTGCGGAGACGCCCGCGCCCCTGTAGACGTAGGCCCAACAGCGCATCCAGGTCTCCCAATCCTCCGAGGTGTCGAGCCATTTTAGAGGGTTGCCGGTCGTGCCCGAAGTCTGATGAAAGTAAAGATAACGCGAGGGCTTGTAGGTGAGCAGCCTGCCGAAAGGTGGATGAGCGCGCTGTTCCCGGACCAATTCATCCTTTGTCGTGAAGGGGATCGCGCCGCGCAGGTCCGCAAATTCTCTCACGTCGGTGGGTTTAATTCCGGCGGCTTGAAATCGTTCCTGATAAAAACAGTTCGTCGCCAGTTCGTGCATCAGGCGACGTAGTTTCTCGTCCTGCAACCGGCGCAGGCGTTCGCGTTCGAGAGTCTCTAACTCGCGGTTGTAGAAGTTGACATCATCCATAGAGACTGGGCCGGGCTGGCTTATGAAGCCGCTGGCAGAGCCTTCAGGGTTTTGAAATTATTCTCAACTTATTACGCGAATGATTAATTAAAA
>DASYML010000085.1:0-7506 GCA_036009045.1 Pyrinomonadaceae bacterium | reverse complement strand
ACGCAGGGTCTCCGCCTGTGCCTTGCCGCGCCCTTCGGCCATCGCCTCTGCGAAGTTGGCGAAGAGCACAGTGAACCAGAGCCACAAGGTTATCTGTAAGGCGAACCCGATGCCGCCCGCGCCCGTCGCGATGTCGCGCATGAGAAGCAGAGTCGTCATGATGCTCCCGACCTCTACGACAAACATGACAGGGTTTCTCATCATCGTGCGCGGGTTCAGCTTGACCAACGCATCCAGCAGCGCGCGCCTGACAATGCGAGCGTCCCGGATAGCTTTTTTCTTCGATGTTTCAGTCATATCTCAACTCACTAAAATGTGTGCCCGGCGACCATCAGGAGATGTTCCACAATTGGTCCCAGACTTAAAACCGGAAGGAACGTCAAAGCTCCGACGATGACAATCACGCTCACGAGCAGCATGGAAAAGAGCGGCGTCGTGACGGGGAATGTGCCGAGGCCAGGCGGCACAAACTTTTTGCGCCCGAGATTGCCCGCGATGGCGAGCATCGGAATGATGACGAAGAAACGGCCTATGAGCGTACTGAACCCGATGGTCGTGTTGTACCAAAGGGTGTTCGCAGAGATACCGGCGAACGCAGAACCATTGTTGCCCGCGCCCGATGTGAAGGCGTAAAGAATTTCCGAGAGGCCGTGAGGTCCGGGGTTGGCGATGCTCGTCGTGCCGAACGAAGGCGCGATAGCAGAGATCGCCGTCAAGACTAGAATCACGAGCGGGAAGATGAGCACCGCCAGCATCGCCATCTTTACGTCATAGGCTTCGATCTTCTTTCCCAGATACTCCGGCGTCCGGCCCACCATCAGCCCGGCGATGAAGACCGACAGGATGACGAAGATTAAAATTCCGTAGAGGCCAGCACCGACGCCCCCGAAGATCACCTCGCCGAGCATGATGTTGACGAGCGGGACGAGTCCGCCAAGCGGCGTGAAGCTGTCGTGCATAGAGTTGACCGCCCCGCATGAAGCGTCGGTCGTGGCGGTCGCGAAGAGCGCGCTGTTGGCGATGCCGAAACGCACCTCTTTGCCTTCCATGTTGCCGCCGGACTGCATACTGCTGGCTCTCTGGTCTGTGCCCGCGAGCAGGGGATTTCCGCGCGACTCGGCCCGGTACGCGGCTGTCACGCCAACGAGAAAGAGCATGACCATCGCCGCCCAGACGGCCCAGCCGTGCTTCTGCGACCCGGTCATGCGTCCGAGCGTGTAGGTGAGACCCGCCGAGATGGCGAAGATGGCAAACATCTCTATGAGATTGGTAAGGGGCGTCGGGTTCTCAAACGGGTGCGCGCTGTTGGCGTTGAAGAACCCGCCGCCGTTCGTGCCCCACATCTTAATCGCTTCCTGTGAAGCCACAGGCCCTTGCGCGATTGTCTGTTCCGTGACAACAGTCTTACTCTTCGTGCCGTCTGCTGCGGTCTGCTCAACCACCTGCGGCTCGACAAGCTGTGCGGTGTCAGAGGCGCGTAGGTTCTGCACGACACCTTGAGAAACGAGCAGGAGCGCGATGACGAGACAGAACGGCAGCAAGACCCAGAGCGTGGCGCGCACCATGTCCACCCAGAAGTTACCGAGGGCATCTGTCTCGCGTCGCGCGATGCCGCGAATAAAGGCGATGGCGAGGGATATGCCAATGGCTGCCGAGACGAAGTTGTGGTAAGCCAGCCCGGCCATCTGCGTCAGGTAACTCATCGTCACCTCTGGCACGTATGATTGCCAGTTCGTGTTCGTCGTGAATGATGCCGCCGTGTTGAATGCGAGGTCGGGCGCGATGCCCGCGAGCTTCTGCGGATTGAAGGGGAGCACGCCTTGCAAGCGCTGCATCAGGTAGAGCGCCAGCATCGAGACGATACTAAAGAGCAGCATCGCGCCAGCATATTCGGTCCAGCGCATCTCGCGCGTTTCATCAACCCCGGTGAGCCGGTAGATGAGCCGCTCGAACGGGCGCAGCACCGGGTCCGCGAATGTTCGTTCCAGATTAAAGACGCGCGCCATGTACGACCCGAGCGGCCTGGTGACGGCGGCGACCAGCGCCAGGAAGAGCAGGATTTGTAACCAACCGTTAAAAGTCATCTCAGAACTTCTCCGGGCGCAGCAGCGCGTAAGCGAGATAGATCAGCAGCAATGCTGAAACCGCCAGCCCGAGAATCGCTTCAATGTTCATCATCTTTCTCCTCGCCTGAGTCGTCCTCTTCTCGTGTGCAGCAATCTGTTTGGATTCGCACGAAGGCGAGCAAACAGAACACCCCAGCGAACACCGCCAGTAGTTCCCATCCAAGTCCCACATGATTACCCTGACCTCAATGAAGCTTCTCGCACCCGCGCACGTAGGCGAGCGCGAGAAGGAAGAAAAGAATCGTCGCGGCGATGAAGATTAAGTCGGACACGTTCGCTCTGCCTCCCGTTTAATTGAAGTTGTAGCCAAGCTCGAAGTAGAAGAAATGATTTCCCTTCGACGCGTTGGCGTTGCCGACGGAGTAAGCTGCAACGCCTGTGAGATTGTCTGTCAACCTGTACGCGCCGCCGGAGGTGAAGTAGCCGTTCGAGTGCTTGCCTGTGAACCAGTCTGCGTTGATGTTCAGCTTCTTAGTCAAGGGCTGCTCGAAGGTGAATTGGCCGCCCGCGCGGTTTGCGTGTGGCGCGACGACGTTCCGGCTAAAGAAGTAGCCGCCGAATCCGACGCGTGTGTTCGACTTGAACGCCTTTTGCATCATCGCGTAGGCGTATGTCCCCAGGTGGTAGGACCTGTGGCGAACGGGGATAAAGAGATTGTCACCCAGGGCAATCGCCCAGCCGTTGCGCTGACCGTCATAGACCTTCCATTTCACGGCGGGCACGAGCGTCGTCGTGTCCGCTCCGGGCTGAACATTTCCCGTCAGGTTCAGTCCGACCTCGATGCGGCCACCGACACCCATCATGCCGCGCGGCACGAACGAAGAGAATTTCGGATGGTTCGGCTTCGCGCTGATGTCCAGTTCAAAATAGACCCCGCCCGGATCGAGCACGTCCGTGGTCGGCACGTTGAAGACCGTCTGCTGCGCCTGGGTCTCTGAAGGCGTCCCGCAGAGCATGACAAGAAGCAAGGCGGTGGCGGCTCTGCGCGCGCGCGTCCGATTGCTACTCTTCGCCGCTCTCTTAGCGTCGTCTGAACTTATCCGCCCACTCTTCACCATCCGCTTATCCAGTAAATCGAGGCAGGACCCGCCCGCGAGCAACAGCGGGATGGTTGAAAGCAGCAGAATATTTCCCACACCATAAATAGTCAGGCCGTTACTTTCATCACCCAGCGCCCATGCTCCCGCCGACAGCAGCATGCCGAGGCTGGCCGCGATGATTCCTCCAGCAAGACCGAAGACCGCGCCGGTGGCTTGCCACGTCCCCCCATTGCGACGCGATGCTGTATATAGCTCTTTCAGGCGAGCCTCCGTCTCTTTCAACTCTCCGAGCCATTCGTCGTCTCTATTCAAGTTTTCACCTCAGCCTCACCACACAAAGAGCGTGCGCCGCACACGCTCCGCGCTTCCTCATGACCGCGCTGCCCGTCACATCTCTCTCCTAGCGGTTTTCAATTGAGTGCGACTATAGGTCAGTACCGCCTGCTTAAGCTGGGCGGGTCGTTACTGGGCCAGGAACCCGCCCAGTTTAAGCAGGCGATACTGACCTGACGATTGCCGCAATGCTCGCATCCAATTGAGAATCTCTATCCGGTATCCGCGAACAACTTCGCCAGACAAATTGTCAAAGACAAGGTGTCATTACCCCCTGTCAACAATTGAAGGCTACTCCCGCCCGCATAAAAACGGGGTAGAAGTTTTATTAAAAGTTCATTAAAGATTTGGGAGGACGCGAAGCGGGATTACTTGCCTGGATTGAAGCGATAGCCGATCCACGGCTCGGTGAAGATATGGCGGGGTTTGGCCGGGTTGGGTTCGATCTTTTTACGCAGGTGGCGGATAAAGACCCGCAGGTACTCTGTCTGTTCGACGTAGTTGCCGCCCCAAATGGCTGAGAGCAGCGCGCGATGAGTGAGGACTTTGCCGGGGTGACGGATGAAGTGAACCAGCAGGTCGAATTCCTTCGGCGACAAATGCACATCCTGCCCGCGCACGTTGACGTTGCGAGCTTCGAGGTCAACGCGAAAGTCTCCCTCTTCGATGACCGTGAGCGTTTCACTGTCCTTAGCTGGCGAGCGGCGCAAGGTTGCCCGCACGCGCGCGAGGAGTTCTCCCATGCCGAAGGGTTTCGTCACATAATCGTCAGCGCCCGCGTCCAGAGCTTCGACCTTGATGGCTTCTTCGCCCTTGACCGAAAGCACGATGATGGGAACGTCCGAGATGGCTCGCAGGCGGCGACAAAGTTCCAGCCCGCCCATGTTCGGCATCGAGAGGTCTGTCACGACCAGATGCGGTGTCCACAGATGAAAGAGTTCAAGCGCGGCCTCGCCTTCGGCGGCCACATGCACATCATAACCGTGCTTCGTGAGACCGCTCCGCAGCACCAGCGTAATCTGTTGCTCGTCGTCTACGACAAGGATGCGCTGTTTTTCATCCATCGTGTTCAAAAGTTGTCGCGCTCGACTTCAACAGTGAGCGATGAGGCCAAGCTCTCTTTAGTTTGCTCTTCAGTCGGGGTCTGATCTTCATCGCCAACCGGAACGGTGAAGGTGACGCGCGTTCCGCGTCCGCCCGCGCCCGTCTCTATAAAGATGTGACCGTCATGAGCCTCTATGATTCCGCGCGCGATGGCGAGACCCATGCCCGCCCCGCGAGGACGATTCGGCATCGTCGTATCGTCATCAGCGGCCCGAAAGAATTTATCGAAGACGCGCTCGCGCATTTCCACAGGAATGCCTCCGCCTTGATCCTCGACGCTTATTTGTATCATCTCATCGGGCGCGCGCTTCGCCGCCACGCGGACGCAACTGCCGGGCGGGGCATACTTGGTAGCGTTATCAACCAGCGTGTAGATAACCTCCGCAACAGCCCTCGCGTCAACACGCACAACGGGCAACTCGTCTTCGACTTCAACTTCTATCTCGTGTTGTCGGATGAGTTGTTCGGCGCGGGCGAGGGCCGCCTCGATAATCTCATCCACGTCGCCCCAGTTACGGCGCAACCTCAGTTCACCGGCCTCAATGCGCGCCAGGTCAATAATACCTTCGATGAAGCGGTCGAGCCGGTCCACCTCCTGAGTAATCACCCGCAGCATCGCCTGTTGTTCTTTAGCGCTGAACGGTTCCGTCGGCTCTTCCGCGTCCGCGTCTTCGATCAATAATGTGGCGGAGGCTTTGATCGAGGTGAGGGGCGTACGCAGATCATGGGTCACTGCATCAAGCAGGGCAGACTTCAATTGCTCGCTCTGCCTGAGCGCCTCGGCGTGGCTCACGCGCTCGAAAGCATCGTGCAACTCTTCGTAGAGACGTTTATTTTCGCGGCGTCCCGCTTCCGCTTCCTCTGCACGGCGCTTGGCGCGTGCGGAGAGTTGCCCGGCAGTCAGGGCAGTGGCGAGGAACGCGGCGAGCGCGACCCAGTTTTGCGGGTCTTCAATCGTGAGCGTGTAATAGGGTGGAAGAAAGAAAAAGTTGAAACAGAGTATCGCCAGTATGGAGGCGAGGAGCGCCGGTCCGCTGCCGCGCCAGGTCGCCGTGAAGAGCACTACGAGCAGCAACGGGAGCGCCACGGTCGTAGAATTTATCCGATGATGAAATGGCGCGAGCAGAGCCGTGACGGCGGCGACGCCGAGCAAGGCAATGAGATAGCCGATGTAAGGCTGCGCCCGATGCATATTATGCTGCGCCGAAAGCATCCCTCAGCCTCTCTGCAATGTCATTCAATTTCTTGCGCTCAGGCTTCTGTGAGTACGCAGGCGAGAACCTTAACCCGAAACCATCTCCCGCATAACGCGGGAAGATGTGCAAGTGGACGTGGAATACTTCCTGCCCGGCCACCGCTCCATCCGCGAGAAAGAAATTCACGCCTTCGCATTTCACGCCGCTCTGGCGTAAAGCTGCGGCCAGACGCTGCGCCACGCGAAACATCTGAGCGCCTTCCTCTTCATGCAAATCCGACAGGGAAGGAGCATGTCTGTTAGGGACGACCAGCACATGACCGGGATTGACGGGCTGAATATCCATGAAGGCTGTGCAGAGTTCATCCTGATGAACCATGCTGGCTTCGAGTTCACCCGACAAGAGTTTGCAGAAGATGCAATCAACCGTCTCATTCATAAAAATTCAAGACTGCGGCCTGACTGTTGAATTGAACTGCCGCCGCGCGCGTGATGCATTCAACTTCAAGGCAGGAAAGCTTGATGAAAGGGATGCTCTCGGTCGTTGGGGCCGAATGACTTCTGAGATAGGACGGCTCACGCAGCCGACGCAGCCGTGTGGGACGCCCCCTCTCCTCTCAACGCTTGACGTGCTCGTTGACCAACTTGGTCATCTCAAACATGGTGGCCTCGTCCTTCCCATTGAAGACCTTTCGCAGCTTGTCGTCAGCGCGTATCAACCGCTTGTCATTCTGGTCTTGCAGGTTGTTCGCCTTGATGTAATCCCAGACCCTCTTCGTAATCTCTGTACGCGGCAGCGGCTCAGAACCCACGATGGCGGCCAGCGTATCATCCGGTGACACAGGCATCATGAAGGCTCCACCCGGTTTACCCGGTCCGGCCCTTTTCTTTTCCGGCATACGTTCTCCCTCCTCTTCGATACAGGTATATGTTAAGAAGTCGTCCAACTGATGTGCAGATTCTACCAGCTTTCCGTTGACATCGCTCCCGATGAAACGCAACTCACAACGGGGCGCTGCTGGCGCGCGTAACGCTTTCTCGCGTCCACAGTCTCTTCAGGAGAATTGGTCCAAGAATCCAGCCTGCGAATGAGGTATACAAACCGGGGAAATAGCCGCCGACCCTGAGCGTCAGCAGGAGATGCCAAATCGCGTTGCCCAGCACACAGATGCCAAAGAACCACACAATAATCATGGGAAACTTCAGCCCTTTATACATCCCCAGGCCAGCCAGTAAGAAGAGACAATAGGCGATCATGTTGAAAGCCACAAACACATTGACGTTGAAAGGAGGCATGCCAGCCATAATCTCTACGACTCGAAACTGAAAGCCGTAAACGTATTCTTCTGTAAAGTGCAAAAACTGTATCGCCAGCGCGACCAGATAGACGGGCAGCACGCGGTCGACCTTCGGCATCTCTCGATAACTCGTGCGCAGGTAACAAACAAATGCCACGACCATCACAGGGATGAAAGAGAATCTTTGGGCTGGATGGACAAGGAAAAAGATGACGATAGAGATGACGGCGATGAGAGACGGAACCATCAGGTTCAGTATGCTATCAGCAGTCATAATTCAAGACCTCTCTTCGCGGTACTCGAAAATCGCCAGCTAACGCTTGAATAAACCGCCTCCCCGGAGAGTGTGGAGTCAATGAACCAAGCGTATTGCGTGGGGTTGGATGGTCCATCCTGTCCTTGATGATGTG
>DASYML010000084.1:0-18439 GCA_036009045.1 Pyrinomonadaceae bacterium | reverse complement strand
ATCATTCAACATTGATTTGGATTCAACGCGCCGCCGAACGCCCGAATTGACCGGGCGCGCACGCAACGCCGATTGATTCAAGTTCTCGATAAAAGCTGCACTATTCGCGCTCCGGTTGAATGAGTTGTTGGGCGGCGGCTTAGTTCAATGCGCTAACCGAAAAGGTACTTGCTTTTCTTCTTCACCATTCTTCGCCCATCAACTATCGCTCCAGTTGTACACCTCCAAGTTGCCGTCACGGTCAATTGTTGCGTAGCGGCTGCCACCGGGGTCGGTAATGACTACTTCACTTGGGTTAGTAATCGCTATACAGCAAAACTTACCTCCGTCCTCTTGGATGCTAACTGAAAGGAGGCGTTTCTGATTGGCGTCTTGCCATGCTTGCATGTAGTCATAGAGTTCCCGCATGGAACCAGCCTCGAAGTATTGCAGGTTTCGTTTGTTTTCGGCTGACATGGTAACACTCCTTGTGTCTGAATTTTCTAGTTTTTACCGAGGTTACAAGCCTTTGTCAAAGGGCGAAGACGCCCAACGCTAAGTAGACCGCAGTCGTCCTATATGGAAAATACCGCAGGGGTCTAATTCGATGAGGCCGACTGTGGCCTAATCTGTCGTAGGCTTTGAATTACCGCTCCTGGCGGCCTGTTCGCCTACATGGCTGGCTTTTACCGCTAACCTGTTTCATAATCTGCTGCATCCCTGCCGTCACTTTCTTCTCTTTATGGAGAACTTCTCATGACTTCGTCTAAGCCACTGCTGCTCGATCAGGTTCGCCATCACTTGCGTCTTAAGCATTATAGCATCCGGACAGAAGAAGCTTACCTGCACATCATTAAGCGTTTCATTCTCTTTCACCATAAAAGACATCCGGATCAAATGGGAGCGGATGAAATCCGCCAGTATCTGTCACACCTCGCGACCGCTGGAAATGTGGCGGCCTCGACACAGAATCAAGCTCTCTCGGCACTTCTGTTTCTTTATCGTGAGGTGATTGGTAGAGATATAGAGTACGTTGATGGCATAGAAAGAGCTAAACGTCCCGTTCGCGTTCCAACTGTGTTGACCCAAGAGGAAGTGAGAAGAGTACTAGCGCGTCTCTCTGGCACTCATCATCTGATGGTGAGCCTACTCTATGGATCAGGCTTGCGGCTGATGGAATGCGTGCGGCTGCGAGTCAAGGATGTTGATTTTGGCTATCAGCAAGTTATTGTCAGAAATGGTAAAGGGGAGAAGGACAGGCGCACGATCTTGCCTGACATTCTGATTGAACTGCTGAGCCGACAACTTGAGCATGTCAAGAGGCTGCACGAAGAGGACGTGCGGCAAGGTTATGGCAATGTATATCTGCCCTATGCCTTAGAGCGTAAATATCCAAATGCGGCGAGAGAGTGGAGTTGGCAGTGGGTCTTTCCCGCGAACAAATTGTCAATCGATCCGCGTTCAGGACAGGTCAGGCGACATCATGCTTCAGAAGATGTGTTGCAAAGGACAGTGAAGAACGCGATGGGAGGAGCAGGAATCACAAAGAGAGCAAGCTGTCACACACTGAGGCACAGTTTCGCGACACATCTGCTGGAAGCAGGCTATGACATCCGCACGATTCAGGAACTGTTGGGGCATAGTGATGTGAGCACGACGATGATCTATACACATGTGCTCAATCGAGGAGGGAAGGGTGTGCGCAGCCCTCTCGATCTTTCATAGCCCTCTTTCTTCATGCTCCGACGCCGACGCCATGCCTCTTTTAATATCTGGTCCTCTTCTTCATAGATAAGAGGAGGCAGACCTGCGCGCTCGCGCCGTCTCTTTTCCTCTCTGACATCAAAGGCAGCCATGCTCGAACAGTGTTTCGCTATTTCGTGAGTGACGGAGCGTAATTCAATTCCCGCGATACGAGCATCAAAGGAATTGACATCAACAGAGACGGGCAATAACTCTTCAGTGAAACCATCTGCGTGTTATGCCGACTCTTGAGCAGGAGCAGCGGTCTGCTCGCTATTCTCGACAATCTTCAAATCAGGTTTACTGAAGATTCATAACCCCAAGGTCGGGAGTTCAAGCCTCTCCCCGCTACCACATATCGCACTCAGCGTCAAAAGATTTAAAGCGGCATCTGGCATCATGTCTGATCGCCGCTTTTGCTTATAGTCATTTGCGATAGGATATGACCATGACTGTGAAGAGTCTTGTGTTGCTTTGCGTCTTTGCGCCTTGGCGTGAGACTGGTTCGCGCTGGTGGCGCAAAGGTCACACGCAATTGCAAACCGCTATAGATGACGCGAAGATGGCTTGATCGGTCCACTTTGCGTCCGAATTCAACTACCTCTCCCCTACAGCTTCCGTTCTTTCATCTGACTTCGATTTCGACAGGCGTTGCACCGTGTGCGTCGTAGCCTTGGGGCCAGTTTGAGATGTTGAGGCCGAAGGGTTGGTCTGCATCCGCTTTGACGACGAAGCGTATGGAGAGAGGCAGGCCGCGCGCGGCTTGCAGGCGTAGGAAGAAGGAGTCCACCTCCCATTGTTGGACGAGCGGCTGTGGGGAATCCTCTCTGGTGATGAGCTTTGAGCCGCAGTCCGTATCGTTGATGAAGAGCGAGACGCTAGAGGCTTTGATGCGCCCTTGTGCTTCATCGGGCGGGACGGGTTGCAGGTGCGCACGGACTATCAAGCGACCGACCCGCTTGTAGCTCTGACGCGCGGGCACAAGATATTCGATATAGCCCACGCCTGTGCCCCAGATGTAGCCCTCGCCGCCTCCGAGCTTTTCAAAACGCGCGCTTGCGGCCATCTCAGGTTTGAAGCGGTAGAAGATGGAGTCGTCATCCGCCATGCTCGTTTCAGGACGCATCGCAGTCTCATTTTGCGGGCGTGTGAAGGCGAACTGGCGCGGCACCAGGTGGCGGCCCGCATCGAGGAGACGGCGCGGCGGGTCTTCACCCCGGAGCGCTTCAAAAAGTTGTGAGGCGCGTTTAATCTCCGCGCGCAAGCCCTCATCGCGTGGCGAGTTGTAGGTCACGCCGAAACCCCTTTGCTCGTCGGGCGTCCAAATCCAGAACATCGCGCCGCCCGCTCCATCGCGCGCCGCCGTCTCAAAATAGGAGCGATACCAGTCGTCTTCCGAAATCTCTTTGTAGCCCTCTGGACCAATTCCGAATTCACCGAAGACGAGAGGCTTGCTCAGAGATTGAGCGGCGGCCACGCGGTTGTCTATGAAGCCACGCAGGTCTTCCGTCGAACTGATGAAGACATCATGATCGTTGCTCGGATAATTATGAACGTCGCAATAGTCAATCGCCTGTAGACGATGTTCTGCGAGCCATTCGCGGCGCTCCCAGGCGTTGCGATAGCCCCACGTCCCAGGCGTCAGCAGATGATCCTGGTCCAGTGATTTGACGTAGGCGCTCATCTCCGCAATCCAGGCGCGGCGTTCGTCCTGGCGTCCGGTCGCGGCCTGCGCTTCATTCATCAACTCGTAACCCATAATCGTCGGGTCGTCTTTGTAGAGCACGCCCGTCACAGTGTTGCGACGCGTGAGGACTTTCAAGACATGCTCGCGGTAGAGGCGACGCGTTTCATCATTGGTGTAGAAGAGCATCGCGCGTTCGATGTTGATGCCGAAGGGCTGACGGTCGTCTGCCGCATCTTTGATTCCGGCCCAGCGCAGATACTGCGTGATGCCTCCCGTGTCGCGCCACCAATTGCAGAGCGTCAATTGCACACGCAGGTTATTGCGCGCGGCCTCTGCCAGCACATGGTCCAGGTGGACGAAAGATTCTTCGTTCCATTCGGTGGGCGTCGGGCGAAATGAATGCGTGCGCGGCCAGTCTTTAAAGTCTGCGAGTGGTCCAATATCGTCCGGTCCGCCTTCGCCGTTGGCCCAGACGCGTATCACTCGGATGCCGTTCAAAGACGCCGCGCGCAAAGTCTCAGGCATGCGCGCGCGGTCCTCGTCCCTGTACATGACTGCGACGTTCGCGCCGACAAAGCGAAAGGGCTGGCCGTCAACAACAAAGCGCGTGCCTTCCGTCTGCACGAATCCTTTGCGCGCGCTTTTGTGGCGCACGACGCCGACGCCCGCGCGCGTGCCCCTGTTGATAAAGAAAATCGCCGCGCCCACAAACAGTGCGAGCGCGGCAATCAGAATCAATTTCTTACCCATCAAAAAAGCTTTCAAAGAAATCTTCGCTCCCGTCATCGGAGCGCCGCAAAGAGACGACTAGCGCGGGGTGCTGGTCAGGCGCAGGAAACCCATGATGGCGCAGATGGCGGACAGGACCGCGAAGAGATTAAAGAACGCGCCGATGGCGAGCGTCAGTTCTGGATTGTCCAGAATGAGGCCGAGGGCCAGCAGTAGATATTGCAAGTGGAAGAGAATCATGCACGCGGCGGCGAGCGCGAACCAGCGCGTCGAAGGTCCGAAGGCACGCGCGCGCGCAAAGCCCAAGACCGTCGCGGTAATCCAGCCGACCAGCCCCGCGACCAGCAGAAAGCCCACCACCGGAAGAAAATAGCTCGGCTGAGTATAACGCGGCTCGGTCTGCGCGAGCATGAATAGAGAAGCCAGCAGCATCAAAAAAGTTTCTCCTATGAAGCCTCTTAAAGACGAAATTTCCGAGAGGAAACAAACCAAAGCGCCGTTTGCGCACGAGCAGCCCCGCCAGGGCGGCGCGAGCGCAAACGGCGTCAGGGTTTCTCTTGAAAAATTACTGGACCAGGACCGCGCTTCCCTGTGCCGGGGAAGACGCGGCGCAAATTCGCGCCCGCTCGTATTTCCTGAGATTCCGCGCGCACACCGACCACAGAGAGAGCGGCGACGACGCGGCTCTTACTGCGTGATGTGAATCTCTTCTTCCTTGTTGACGCGGCGCACGAAAAAGACGAGCGCGCAGGCCAGTGCCACGACGGTGGACCCGATGGCGAGCCAGAGGTGGTTATGACCTCCCTGCGGGTCATGAAAGGTGGCAAACTTGTAATACTCCCAGATGGCGAAGACGGTCGCGGCCAGGCCCACAACCCAACTCAATATATCTAACATAATGAACCTCCGACGTTCGTTGTCAGTTAAAGTTAGATGACTGAGGAAAAAGCCAGTAACGATTGTCATTCGCAGGCCCCGAAACAGCGCCTCGGATGACATCGCTCCTGCTGCCAGGAAACCTTGTTTCAATCTGTATTCGTACGCATGTTACCGCTACAGCGCGGGAGAACGCAACCCATTTTGCGAGGCAAGGGGGACCGGGGCGCGGGGTTGGAGGTGCGGGGTCGGAAAAAACACCGGCCTCTAAATCTAGCTTTTTGTCTTTCCCTAATCACTGTCCCCGACCCCGGTCCCTCTTAAAGAATCATTCGCTTGTCCCCGGCGCGACGGGTGATGCGTTCGCGGTCCAGATATTCAAGCAGGGGAATCGCGTACTTGCGCGAGATGCCCGCCAGTTCTTTGAAGGCGGCGACATCAATCAGTCGCTCCGTTCCGGCGCGTGCGCCGTAGTCGCGCAACTTTTTAATAAGTTGGTCCAATGCCTGGCGATGAAAGAAGAGGTCTTGATGAACGCGCAGCAGTTGGCCGTCGTCAATCAACATCTGCAAAATTTTGCGACCGTGTTCGCGCGCGCCGGGTTTGCCTCCGGCGCGTGCCAACGCTTCATCGAAACCGGGCGCTTCCAGCGCGGCATCCAAGTAGACCTGTTCCAGACGGTCTCTGAGAGCCACGTCTGCGGGCGACAGCGTGAGCGTGTGCCCGGCGGCTCGCACGAGTTCCCTTTCGGAGACGAGCGCGCCCGTCTTTTCCAGGTTCGTGATGACGGCGCGAAAGACTTCCGTCGAGGTGTGCGCGAAATGGCGCTCGCGCAACGTCTCGCGGGGCAGCCCGCGCGAGAGCGGCTCGCGCTTGTGATGCTCTTCAATCTCATCGAGCGCGGCGCGCGACAAACGCTCGAAGGCCGCGCTGCCTATGTAAATATTCTCCGCATGGAAGACCGTGCTGCGCTCGACGGCCTGGGCGGCGGACTGGTCCAGTAATTCGTCAAGCCATCCTGTGCGCGCCGCGATGTCTTCACGACGCAGGCCGCGTTCGCCTGATGTCTCCACGAAGATGGCGAACTGCGTCGCGCGGTCGGCAGAAGACGTGAGTGCCGCGAGACGCGTGCGAGCCTGCGAGGCTTCGCGGCCTCTGTGCTTCGCGGCCAGAGGGTCGAGCACCAGCCCGCCCGCAATCGTCTGCGCGGGCGAATAGGAACGAATGATAAAGCGTTCTCCGGGCAGCGCGACGACGGGCGATTCCAGACGCAACTGCAAGAAGCCCTGTGCGCCGGGCGCAATCTCTCCCGTCTCTTCAAGCACGCGCACGCGCGCCAGCACTTCAGCCGCGCCCAGATGCACGCGCACGCGTGCGCGAGAGCGCAAGGCACGCGGCGCGCCTTCCAGGACATCCGCCCGCACGTCAATCATCTGCGTAGGGCGCAGGCGGCCCAAAGGCGCGAGGACCATTCCGCGTTCAACCGTCGCGGCCTCCACTCCGCCGAGATTGACGGCGGTCCTCTGCCCCGCTTCGGCCCTCCCGACGGCCTGCCCGTGGACCTGCACGCCGCGCACACGCACGCGCGCACACGCGGGCAGCAACTCCATCTCGTCGCCTTCGGAGATGCTGCCAGCGACGAGCGTCCCCGTCACCACCGCGCCGAAACCGCGCATCGTGAAGGCGCGGTCCACAGGGAGACGCGCGATCATCTCAGACGAACGCGCGGGCACATCCAGGGCCACTTCGCGCAGAGCTTTCTTCAACTCAGCTATACCCGCTCCCGTGCGCGCGCTGGTGTTGAGGACCGGCGCGCCTTCGAGAAACGAACCGGCCACGAGTTCTTCCGCTTCGGCGCGGACGAGTTCGAGCAGTTCTTCGTCAACCGTGTCCGTCTTGGTGATGACGATGATGCCGTTGCGCACATCCAGCAGACGGCAGATGTCGAAGTGCTCGCGCGTCTGCGGCATGACGCCTTCATCCGCCGCGATGACGAGCGCGACGACATCTATGCCGTGCGCGCCCGCCAGCATATTCTTGATGAACCTTTCGTGGCCGGGCACGTCAACGAAGCCTATGCGGACATCATCCAGGTCCAATTCCGCAAAGCCCAGATCAATCGTGATGCCGCGCCGCTTCTCTTCGGGCAAGCGGTCCGCGTCCACACCCGTCAGGGCGCGCACCAACGCGGTCTTCCCGTGATCAATATGTCCGGCTGTGCCGACGATGATCGAACGCATAAGAGCAGTGACGAGTGACAAGTGACGAGTGACAAGTTAAAGACAAGTCATGAGTGATGAGTACTGAGTGATGAGTGATGAGTTAATAGTAACAAGAGATAAGCTTTTCTCTCATCACTCATGACTCATCACTGCTTTTTCTTGCTCGTCACTCGTCCCTCGTCACTCGTCACTGTTTTATTGAGCTATTTCAAAATCAATCCACTGCGAGGTCGTGCGGTATTTCTCTTTGGCGAGGTTATCCGTGACGACGACCTGGAGGACGTACTGGCCGGGGGCGGTCCCCGCGCCGAGTTGTAGATTGCCGCCCACCATGAGCCGTTTTAAGTCCGGTTGCTTCTCCGCATGAAAAACCTCCTGGGATGCGAAGTTTATTGTCATCTGGGAGACTCGATTAAGATGGGCGAAAGAAATTTTACGCATAACGTCTGACTGGTATTTAGTCCAATAATATGAGATGCTTTCGCCCCGACCAAATACAATATACGAACGGAGCAATGATGCCAGACCAAGCAGAAAAAGGCGATAGGGTACGCGTTCATTACACGGGACGATTGGCAGACGGCCAGGTGTTCGACTCTTCGGAAGGCGGCGACCCGCTCGAATTTGAAATCGGCGCGGGACAGGTCATAGAAGGCTTTGATCAGGGTGTGCGCGAGATGAACCTCGGCGGCAAAAAGACCATCATCATCGAAGCGGACCAGGCGTACGGCCAGCGCAATGATGCGCTCATCCAACAAGTCTCGCGCGCCAGCATCAACCTCGACGCCGAACCGCAGGTCGGCATGAATCTCATCATGCAACTGCCCGACAATAATCAAATCCCCATCACCATCACCGAAGTGACGCCCGACACCATCACCCTCGACGCCAATCATCCCCTCGCCGGAAGCCAACTCACGTTCGAGGTCGAACTCGTCGGAATTCAAAAGCAAGGTGAACAGCAAGGATGAAGGCGGAAGGATGAGTGACGAAAGAAGAATGATTCATCTTGAATAGATCATCTCTTATCCTTCATCCTTCCGCCTTCATCCTTGCTGTTCATCCTTGCCACTTGCTCTTCATCCTTGCTCTTTATCGTCCTCTTCAGCGACGCCGAAGTAGCGCATCCAGTGGCCGAGGTTTTGGTCGTTGACGGGTTCGCCGGTCTCCGGGCCGGGCGCTGGCTGTGAGGCGCGTGCGGTCTCTTCCAGGCGCTGTCGAAACTCTCCTGAGCGGATGACCCGCGCGCCGCAACGGCGAACGTAATCTGCGAGCGCGCGGTCCGAAGTGATGACCAGCAGCGTGCGCCGCTCGCGCGAATTTTCCACCAGCCACTTAATCCGCTCGTCCGCGTTGGAGCCGCGCTCCGCATAGAAGACGCGCACGCCCCTGTAACTCGCCCCGTCCGCGAAGTGTCTCAAAGGCGCGCCGTCGAAGACCACCGTCACAGTCACTCGCCTCGCACTCGCAAACTGGGCCAACTCGTCCAGCAACGCGCGTTGCGCGCCAGGCTTGTCCCTGTGCCAGCCGACGCGTTGGGCCATCACGTTATTACCGTCAACCAGATATGACATCGTCTTTCAGACCGCACACGCTGACGGAGGTTGAGAACGCACGCGCTGATGGTTTAAGGAAACGCTCTGATTATAGCGGTTGGCAGTTGAGTATGAGCTTTGCGTCTTTGCGCCTTGGCGTGAGACTGTTTTTCGCTAAGGAATGCAAAGAAGGCTTACGCGCAATCGCAAGCCGCTATAAATTCTGCATGAGCGTTGATGAAATCTCTACTGAGCTTCAAAGTTGTACGTGAGCACGCCGGAGACCTTGACCGGACGGCCCGATAGCTTCGTCGGCGTGAAGCGTGCCTGCTTTGCCGCCGCGACCGCCGCCTGTCGCAACAAGGGGTGGCCCGAAGTGGCCTGCGCCGTCATGACATTGCCGCTCTCATCAACCAGGACCTGCACGACCACAGTGCCCGAAGCGTGCACGGCTCTGGCGGTGGCCGGATACGTGGGCTTGGGCAGGTCAATCGCTTTAGCGTTGAGCACTCCGCCGCTGATGGCGTCCGCCGGAGGTTTCATCGGCGTCGGAGGTGGCGGCATGCCAGTGTTGCTATTGTCTCCCGAATCAGTTTCGTCTCCGCCGAGGATGCTGTCCTCGGCCTTCATCACGTCAATGGTCTCGCCGTTGTTGAGCGTGATGCTGCCGGTTATCAAACGCCACTTACGGTTCTGGCGTCGCATCACGACGTTGTAATACCCGCTCGCCTTCGTGCCCTGGACGGACATCCTGTAAGCCGCCGCGCCCGTGCCGTCTCCGTTCTCGCTGAAACTGCCGAGCGGAAAGCCCGTGTCCTTGATGTCGCCCATCTTTTCCGCGACGTGCGGGTTATCTTTGAGAGCCGCGAGCGCGATGCCGTAAGCCTCTGAAGATTTGAGAGCCTTCTCCGCGTAGTTGTAACCATAGTAGATGGCCGCCGCGATGCCGCCGCCGATGAGGAGCAGGATGATGCTCACTATCAACAGAATCTTGCCGCACCCGGACTTCTTCTGCGGTTGGCCCATCGAACTGCCCGCCATCGGTCTGCGCGGCGCATCACCGAAAGACGAGGCGGGTTGATAGGGCGGCGGTTGAGGCGGCGGAGGCGTGGGCGCTTCGGCGTTCATCGGCACGCCGCACCTCGGACAGAACTTGTTGAAGGGTTGAACTTGATTACCGCAGTTATTGCAGAACATCTCTTGTCCTCCGGCGTATGATTCGAGACCCGCTGGCTCCAGACAACTTTCGCAACGGCGCGAGACCTACGATTAGTATCATAAAATTCAAGATAACGTGAGCTAAAAAGCGAGAGGCCATCAGAGCACGCGCGTACCCTGATGGCCTCTAGAGGGTGTCTGAAAAGTTAGAGCAAACCATTCAACCTTATCCCCGCAGGGGATACATATGAGAGCCGTGGGCAGCGCCCCCGGTCCTCTTACCACCACACCATTCGACCCTGAAAGGGTCGCACCTCAACCTTGCAGATGCGACCCTTTCAGGGTCGAAATCTATCTTGGACCAGTAACCGGGGGCGCTGGCCCCCAGCTATCATAGGTTGCCCTTTCAGGGCACAGAGGACTTTTCAGATCGTGCTCGACGCAGGTCAGTCCGGTTACTGTCCACACTCTCTGTTGTTGTGTGTGACGACGGGGCTGAACCTCTGCTGGTATTCGGCGGAGGTGACGAACGAGCAGACCATCCCGCGATAGTTGCCCACGTCGCGGTTGTTCAAGACATCCAACCAGAAACGATAGCCGTCCTCTTCCGGCTGGCGTTTGAGATAGCCGAAGTACTCCATCAAGACGAACGCAGAGTTGTACTCCTGCCGCTGGAACGCATCCGACTCGGCCAGACCTCTCAAGACCTGCGCGCGTGTCGCGCCCTGGTCCATTTGCTCTATCACTTTCTGTCTTTCGAGGATAGATGCCAGTAGCCCGGAAGTATCATAGAGCCTGTTGACGAACTCCGTGTTCGAGAGCGTGTCTGGATACTGCTGCTTGAATGATGGTCGCTGGACCCATTGATTGACGAACGCCTGCTTGCTCGTTTCCAGGGTTGGCCCACCAATGACCTGCGTCCTGTCCGTAGAGAATTCCCCGTACGTGATGGGCCGACCGAACGTGGCATCGTAGAGACGAAGCACGTAGCTGCCAGCCTGCTGAAACTCTTCGGACATGAAGAAGGCCGCGCTGATCTCCTTGCGACGCTGGCGCAGGCAGCCCGCATCAGCGTCACACTTGACGAGTTGAGCGGTCCAGTAATCCAGACCTCCCTTATCGGGTTCGCGCCCGAGGAAGTCCAGGTATTGCTGCCGCACGAAGAACATGTTGCTATCGAGCGGATTGTCCGTCGCATTCGAGTTCGCCGCCGCGACGAAGACAGCATCCGTCTTGCTCGCCAGTAATGAGAAGGAACGCTGGCGCGGGTTGAAGCTATAGTTGGCCCGCACCGGAGCGACCACGTAGAAGGCATCGGTCGAGACATTCTCGAACGAGTAACGACCGTTGCCGTCCGTGATGGTCCGGTCAGCGCCCCCCCCTGAGAGCGCGATTTCAACTCCACCCAGCGGTTCACCGTCGGCGGTCAGGACCTGCCCGCTAATCGTGGCATCAGCCGCCGTCGGCGCGGCAACGTCAAAGCCGACCACGAAAGGCGAGAGGGTCGTCGTCACAGCACAGATAGTCTTGGTGCTGAAGTTGGAACTGACGGTCCGGTTGACCAACGTGCTCGGCTCACCATGCAAGAGTCTCAGGTGAGAGAAGGTGTTGTAGTCGGTCGCGGCGGGCATCGTGATGCAGGTGGTGATTGGTCCTGTAAAGGTGGCCGTCGTTGAGATGTTCAACTGCGGGCAGCCCGGACAGGAAGTGTAGGGTGGTGACAACGTTTGCGGCGTGGCGTTGGCGACGGTCGTCTGTCCGCCCCCGCTGACGTTGGAGAAGTTGACGGTCGTGTTGCAGTAGTTGTTGAGGACGTTGGTGCCCATTCCGGTGGCGAGCGTCTCCGTGTCCGTGACCGTGACGGTGAAGCTCTGTGTGGTCGGGCTGCCGCTGCCGGGCGTGTTGACGACGTTGACGGTCGTCGTCCCGATGGGGAAGAACGTCCCCGAAGCCTGGCTCGTGGTGACAGAGCCGCACGCGCCGGAGTAGGTCAACGGGTAGTTGACGATAGCACCGCAGGTCCCGTCCCTCGGAACAGTGATGTTCGCGGGGATGCTGATGTTGCAGCTTTGGCTGGCGCAAACATTCGCCGTCGCCGTCGTCGCAATGCTATCAATGCGAACGCCGCTCGCACCAGATGCGGCCACAGAACTATCTGTGCCGACGCGCCAGCGCAGGATGAAAGTCTGCGTGTTGGCAGCCGCCGGGAGGTTGATGGTCGTCGTGATGTAAGCGGGCGCGGCGGTCGTGCCGCCGGAGAGTCCGCTCCACACCTGACGCCCGTTGATGGGGTTGGAAGAAGCGTTGACGGTGCGCGTGTAGCCGCCCGCGACGAAACTGCCGCCCGCCGTGATGATGTCCGCAAAGCTCGACCCGCCGTTGAAGCTGATGTCGAGCGCCATGCCGTCGAAGGCGTTGGTCGGAGTGATGCTCGAACCTTCCAGATTGTAGAGATTGCGGAAGGTCAGTTTCTGCGCCGGTTGGAACGTGCCGGAGACGAGATCAATCGTCGTCGCCGTCGTGTTGTTGGGAGCGAAAGCGTCGTTCGCCGGTGAATCCGGGGTGGTGGTGGAAGTGACGAAGTTGAGCGTGCCGCCCGTGTGCGTACTGGTCCAGCCACTCGGTAAGGCTGGCGCCACGACACCATCGAAGTTCTCCGTGCCGATGTTCGTCGTGCTCAGCGTGCCAAGCATGAAGGTGAACGTCACACTGCCCAGATTCGCCGCGCCGTCTTGCAGGGCGAGCGTGGCGGTGATGTTGCTGCCGCACGCGCCGTTGGCGGCGAAGGTGAAGGCTTTAGTGCCGGTCCCGCTGCCAGCGATGACGCCGTAGCTTTGTGGGCCGTTCGGCGCAACGACGCCGCCCGTCGGCAGCAAGGTGGCGACGAGGTTCGTCGTCGCGCTCGCGCCGAGGTTGGTGAGCGGGAAGTTGACCGTCACAGTCTCGTCAGGGTCAATCGCGTTGTTGGCCGGGCTGATGCTCTCTGCGACGATGGTCGCCGGAGGCGCTGCGTTAATCAAAGCGCCGCAGCAGGAGAAACGCCTGTTCAGTTCGAGTTTGACGCAGCCGACCGTCCCGCTATCGAGCGAGGCGTTGTCAGAAACGTGTAGTTTCCAGATGCCGTTCGACGGCTTGCCGTTGAACGTGGCGAGCGAGCCTTCCGGTTTGAAGGTCGAGGCGTAGGGTGCGCCGCCGGAAGCTATCGCGCTGATAAGCGAAGCGGCCTGGTCATCAAAACTCGTCGGCGTGCCGGAGCAATCGTTGGGTCCGCTGCCGAAGTTGGCCCCGCTGCCGCCGCGACGATTGACGAGGTTGACGGTCGTGTTATCTGGATGCACGAGGTCAATTTTTAAATCGCCGACGAAGGTGTGATTCAACCGCACGCTGACGTTGACATCCGAGAGCGTCATTACGTCAGTGACGGTGATGGGGATGTCCACGCCCGCAGGGACGTTGTCTAGAATCGCCACGGCGACGTTGCCGCTGCTGTTGAGCGAATTCAAGAGTTGGCCGGTGGTGAAGTTGTAAGTCACCGTGCCGAGATTTGTCGCGCCGTCCTGTAGCGCGAGCGTAATCGTCAGGGGCGCTCCGCAACTCAGGTTGCCGGACGTGAAGGTGAAGGGCTTGGTGATGGTCGGGCCTCCTGCGACGAGGACGCCGTAAGTCTGCGGTGCGCTCGGAGCCGTCACGCCGCCGGTCGCCTGCAAGGTCGCGACGAGGTTCACGGTGTTGAGATTGCCAGTGTTCTTGAGTCCCAGATTGATGGTGACTGTTTCGTTGGGGTCAATGACGCCGTTGGAATTGCAGCTATCCGCCGTGACGCTCGCCGTATCTGCGGCGGGTTGCTTGAGCGTGCCGTTCAAACAGGCGCTGAAGGTCGCCGTGCCGCCGTTGCTGACCACGAGGCTGCCGGACGTAGCGGTGTTGAAGTTGGGGCCTGTGACGGACGCGGTGTAGGTTCCGGGCGGAACCGTGGCGTTATAAACGCCGGAGGCGTTGGTCGCACGCGAGAAACCGCCGTTGATAGTGACAAGCGCGTTCGGGACCGGGAGACCCGTCTGGCAATTGGTGATCGTGCCTTGAATCGAGCCGCGCGGAGAGGTCGTGCAGGTTCTCACCGAGAAACTACCGATGCGCGTCTTCCAGACGGTCGTGCCGCTCATGTACTCCTGCGTGTACCAGAAAGTACAGTCGTCTGAGGGATCAACCGTGAGGTCGCTGTAATCGCCCCAGCGCCCGGAGGTGCTGGCTTGCGAGGTGTTGCCCGCGATGAGCGTCTGCTCGCCCTGGGCCAAGCCGCCGCCCGCCGGGTCGCTCGCCAGTTTAGCGGCGTAACGAACCGAAGGCGAAGTCGTCAAACTCGAAACACTGAAGCCTAGAACCAGATCGCCGAGGTAGTTCTGCGCGGCACTGCCCATCCAGCGATGCTCCGTATCTGTCGGGAGCGCGCCAGCCCATGTCGTCTGCTCGTCAATGCCCCACGTCGAAGCGGGCGTCGCGCGGCTCAACTGGTAGAGACGAGCGCCCGCGCGGAACGTGGCGACGTTGCCCGAAGCGTTGACCGTGTGATTGGCGACGAGCGTTTCTTTGTTGCCGAAGTTGCGATAGGCCAGGCGGAACATCAAGCGGTCAGAGATGGCGTCGAGATAGCTGGACGCCGTGGCCGGTGGAGGCTGCGGAACCACGTTGCGCGAAGCGGCGGGGACAGTGTTCGGGTCAAAGGCCGCGACCGCGAGAGGACTCCCGGCCCGCTCTGCGAAGGTAGAGTTGGCAGGTGTCGCAAAGTCAACGTGGAAATCGAAAAGCCTGAGAGCATCCGTGTCAGCAGGGGCCGGATCGCCGAACTCGTTCGCCGTGAAATATGCGAAGGGGCAGGGCGTGCCCGGCGGCGGCGGGATGTACCCATCGAGGTCTGCGGGCAGCATGCCGCCGATACCCTGCCCGCTGAAGAGGGTGTTGGCGTTGAAGTAAACATAGCTCGCGGTCGGGTCGCCCGCGATCATCTTCGTGCGGTCGAAGGCATACATGCCTGAGTTGACGAAGGTGTTGCCGCTGAACTGGTTGACCGTCATGTAGTAGCCATCACTCCAGACGCCGAGGTGCGGGTAGTCTGGAAAGATGTTCGTGCCCTGAGTAATAAAGTCGTAGAGATAATAAGCGCCCGCCGGGTCGCCCGTCTTCGAGACGGCGATTATTTCGTGGAAGGGGCCGACGCTGGTGCTGCCCGAAGGCAGGCAGAATTGTGTAATCAGCCAGCGGTCTGAGAGTTGGTCGTAGAGCGTCACAGGGTCGCCGTCGTCGCTGGTCCCGCAGGGCGCGCCGAGAGGCGCGAACAGGCTGCTCAGTGACGCGAGAGGGGTCACTGGGTTTCCGCTCTTGTCCCAGACGCGGAAGGCCGAGTTGACCGTCTGCACAAAATTGTTTGGGCCAACTTCGCCGTTCGTGTCCGGCGGCAAAAAGCCCTGACCGATGGTCACAGTATCGGCTTCCGAGATGCCGTCGAAATTCACCGTCGGGGTCGGGAGAGCCAGCGGGACGGTCGCCGTGCCAATATGCTTGTAAGAGAGCGCGGCATCAGCGGTGCGCGTGGCGTTCGGATCAACGTGTCGAATGAGTTCCTGATTCGCTTTGTTAATCTCTTCTTCATCGCCCTTCTGGCCTTCTTTCTCGACCGTCTGGCCTTCCTTCTCGAACGGGCGGTCGCGCACGACGTTCTGTGTTTTTATACGGGCCTCCTTGGTCCGCTCAGACGGCGGCAAGTCGCGCACGGCAACGGATTCCGCGAAATTGCCAGCGCGCATGACGATGGGCGCAGCGCCCTGTTTCTGTTGCGCGGGTGTCTTGAGTAAGTCGGATAAGGACGGGGCATCCGTCTGTGTAGATTTGGTTGACTGTTTGGTAGTTTCAACTTCAAACAGGCCGCGCTTTGCCAGGCCCGTCGGTAAAAACAAAAGTGGCAGAACTAAGACGATAGTCGCGATAAACGCTAATCCGATATGGCGTCTCATGGGGGAATTTCCTCTCCTTCATAGAACTGTAGGGGACCCGCTTCAATCCTGAAGCGGGTTATTGTGTTCAAAAGTCGCAGGTAGTGCAGGTGCAAGATTTCCGATCCCGAACTGAGACTGAGAAATCAAGGTAGAGCATGAAGTGGAAGGACTTGCCGTTGAACT
This sequence comes from Pyrinomonadaceae bacterium, assembly GCA_036009045.1. Lineage (GTDB taxonomy): Bacteria > Acidobacteriota > Blastocatellia > Pyrinomonadales > Pyrinomonadaceae > DASYML01. Next base: position 2,337 of record DASYML010000084.1, on the reverse strand, counting down.
GCTGGCTCGAAGCCACAGAGACATCCATCGGTGCTCTGCTCCCACACAGTTCCCCGTCCTTGCTTGTTCCGGTATTCCTATGATTCCGATTCTTCAGTGGCGATGTGCCCGCAGGTGATGCTCTTCAGGCACATTGATGAATAGGATTGGCAGCGAAGACTTTAATGATACGCAGCTACTATTGTAGTGCGTATGACCGGCGGCACAGCGAGGTAAGACAGGTTGGATAAAGCTTGCGAACTGTGGTCCGGGGAGATGCCACTTACCGCTGTCGTACGGTTCCCCGACGACAAAGGCTTAGAGCAGTCTTCGATACTGTCCGAGACTCTAATAGAAATGAGGCGCGGTGTAAAGGAAAAAGCGCGGGCCGGGCAAAGTTTGTTGGCCCGGCCCGCCGATGATGTGCTGCGCCAAACAGCTTGGCCCGACACTTAAAGATGGCTACAAGATATTGGCAAGCCGCATCCCTGAAAGCTCAAAATGTTGTTGGCCCATCTGGATTATCGGGCAAGCCCTCTAAATCTGGGCCTGCCCGTAGTCGCAATATTCCACAATCGGACAACGCTCGCAGAGCGGCTCTCGCGGGCGACAAATCGCGCGGCCATGCCGTATCAGATTGACGTGAAAAGAGTAGAACTTTCCCGGCGGAACTAACCCGTCCATGATTTCGTGCGCGCGCGCGTCCGTGCATTTTTGCGGAATCAATCCGACGCGCCGCAGGATGCGAAAGATATGCGTGTCGAGCGGAAAGACATCCTTGCGACAGGCGAAGAGGAGCGTGCAGGCAATCGTTTTTGGTCCAATTCCGCGAAACTGTTTGAGATACTCGCGCGCCTCGCCCGCGCTCATCTGATGCAGGAATCCGAGTTCGAGCGTCCCGTGTTTTTCCTTAATCTGTCGCAGCAGGCTCTTGATGACGGACGCTTTCTGGTTCGCCAGCCCGCCGGAGCGAATCGTCTCCGCGATGGTTTCTATGCGCGCGCGTGAGGCACGCTCCCAGGTTGGGAAACGTTTCTTGAGGGCCGCGAAGGTGCGATGGCTGTTGGTGTCGCTGGTCGCCTGCGAGAGAATTATCTGGACCAGCATATCGAGCGGGTCGGAGACGCGCCCGTTCTCAGGCACGCCGTAGGTGCGCTCAAGATTCTGTATGATGTAGCCCAGAGGCTTGTCGCCGGAAGGCTCAGCCATCACCTGTGCTGCCGCTCCTGGCCGCGAGGACGCGCTCATAAAATTCTATGTACTGTGGAATCACCCGCTCCGTATTATAAAGCGAGACGGCGGACTCTCTCGCGCGTCTTCCCATCTGTAGACGCAACTCTTCATCCGCGAGCAGTCGCGCGGCATCCGCGCTCATCTTCTCCACATCACCGACCGCGCTCAAGTATCCGTTCTCACCGTCGGTGACGACTTCAGGGATGCCGCCCACGCGCGAGGCTATGACGGGGACTTCGCAAGCCATCGCTTCCAGGGCGGCCAGCCCGAACGATTCCTGCTCCGAGGGCAGGAGCAGCACGTCCGTCGCCGAGAGGTAGTCAACTATCTTCGGCTGCTTGCCGACGAAAGAGCAATGGTCGTAGACGCCCAGGCAGCGTGCGCGATGTTCCGCGTTGGGCCGCTCGCTCCCGTCGCCGACCATCACGAGCCGCGCCCCGACGCCCTTCTCACGCACGCGCGCCAGTATCTCCACGCAATCAACGACGCGCTTGACCGGGCGAAAGTTTGAGACGTGGACCAGTAAAGGCTCGCCCTCCGGTGAGAGTTCCGCGCGCAAGGAAGGCACTTGATGTCTTTGATAGTCCGAAGCGCAGATGAAGTTGGGGATGACGGCGATGTTGTCGAACCCGAAAGTCTCCGTGGTCGCGCGCTTGAGGTAATGCGAGATGGCCGTCACGCCGTCGGACTGCATAATGCCGTAGCGCGTAATCGGCAAGTAGGAACGGTCCGCGCCGACGAGCGTGATGTCCGTCCCGTGCAGCGTCGTGATGACGGGCAAACAGCGATGAGGCTTTAAAGACTCGCGCGCCAGAATCGCGCTGATAGAGTGCGGGATAGCATAGTGGACATGCAAGAGGTCCAGATTTTCGCTCTCGGCGACAGTCGCCATCTTCGTCGCCAGGGCCAGCGTGTACGGCTGGTGCTCGAAGAGCGGGTAGGACATCATCTCGACTTCATGGAAACGCACGCGCTCGCCCAGTTCCGTCAGTCGCGTCGGCAGTGAAGACGCTATGAAATGAACTGTATGGCCGCGCGCCGCCAACTCTTTGCCCAACTCCGAGCCGACGATGCCGCTGCCGCCGTAGGATGAATAAACGGTGATGCCGATGTTCATAAAAGAAG